>JAQVPE010000103.1 GCA_028702245.1 Candidatus Izemoplasmatales bacterium | reverse complement strand
CATGGCTTACCGGCAATTGCTTTTTCAGCTGACTTCAATCATTTTGAGCCGGCGGACAAGGAATTCGATAAAGTAATGGAGTTTATCCTGTCCAACGAGTTGATCAGTCATAAATATTTGTTGAATGTGAATTTCATCAGCCGCAATTATGAGACTTCGAAGGGGATTTTGATTACCGATCTTGGTTTTCGAATCGAAGACAACTACTATATCAAAACCGAAAACGGCTCATTTCAAAACCGTCGACGCATTGGCAAGGGGAAGCCCCAATCGGGGACTGATCTTTTTGCGGAGGCGTTCGGGTACATCTCGATCACCCCACTCAAATTCGCCAATCAGACGCCCGAAGGATTGAAAGAACTGAAGGACAAGGTGAATCAAATTGAGTAAGAAGAGTAGATTTTTGGTGTTTCTTGGATTCTACTTGGCTAATGTCATTGGCATCATACTCACAATCGTATTTTGGACCGAAAACACTTTTGTAAAAATTTTGCTTTCTCTTTATCTCGTGTTTCTGACCGGGTTGTTTTCATATGCGAATCGTAAGAAAAGGAGAGGTTGAACATTGAATATCGATATTGATAGAATTAAGAAAATCAGAAACATTGCTCCTGAGGTGACTATCGTCGCGGCGACAAAGACCGTCGAGCCGGATACGATCAGGGGACTCGTGGATCTTGGAATAACCGATATCGGCGAGAATCGCACAACCGAACTCCAAAGAAAAAAGGCGAAACTCAAAGATCTAGATATCGATTGGCACTTTCTCGGAAGCCTGCAATCCAACAAGGTCAAGTCGATCATCAACGAGATCGATTGGTTGCACTCGCTTGATCGCGAGAGTCTTGCAAAAGAAATCCAAAACTATCGTCTTGGTAAGCTCAAATGCTTTGTCGAGGTACATATTTCCCCCGAACCTTCCAAAGCCGGACTCTCTGTCGAGATGGTTGTTGATTTTTGTAAAAATATGGTAAAATATGATAAAATAGTTATCGTCGGTCTGATGGGGATGGCTCCCTTGACCAAAGATCAAGACCGAATCAAGTACAGCTTTCAGAAACTCTATGATCTACGCACGCAAATCCGCAATTTGCAACTGCCGCACGCTCCCTGCGAATTTCTATCGATGGGAATGACGAACGACTATGAAATCGCCATCGCCCTTGGAGCAACGCATCTAAGACTCGGGCGGATACTTTTTAGAAACGAGGAATGAAGAATGGGATTGTTTCGCAAGCCAAAACAAGTCGAGGCGACTGATATCGATTTTGATGATCTGAAATTCTACCGGGTGATGGACAATTCGGCGATTTATGAGTATGCGGAAGCAATCATGCATCGCTTGCCGATCGTTCTCAATTTCACTGGAGCGACGCCGACTGAGGCAAATGAAGTGTTGATGTTTTTGAGCGGGGTTTTATATGCATGCGACGGTGAAATCGTCAAAATTCAGGAACGGATCTATCTAATGGCCCAAAAGACCGATCTCAAAGGACCGACTTTGACCAAATTTATCAATGATTATCAAAAACGGTAAACGATGACTGATTACCTATACCTCTTTCTTCGCTATGTTTACTGGGTCCTTTCCGGATATTTCTATTTGATGATAATTACCCTGATCTTGAGTTGGACTCCTCTCAGAAGTTCCCGCTTCTACGATTTCCTCGACAAAATCGCATCCCTCTATCTTCGCTATTTCCGTGGTTGGGCGGTCGTTGGTGGCACGATTGACCTTTCGCCGATGATTGGGTTGCTTCTATATCAGTTGTTGCTTTCGTTTATCGCTTCCGCCCTTAGATAAGCGAAATACCTTGTATTTGCCATTACATTCGACTATAATGTTAGATATCATATAGTCTATGACTGGGACAAGGCCGTTTCTTAAGCCGGATCAGAGAACCTGCGGTTGGTGTGAGCAGGTACCGTGTTTAGAATCAGTTATCCCCCACGAGACGAAGGCTGAACTGAGTAAGCTTTCACGTATACCGGCGTTAACGGTTCAAGTGCCGGAAGTCATTCCGGAATAAAGGTGGTACCGCGGTCAAGACCGTCCTTGTGCGGACGGTTTTTTTATTGGAGGTTATGATGGACACTAAAAAAGATTTCAAAGACACACTATTGATGCCGAGAACCGAGTTCCCGATGCGCGGAAATCTCGGGCAAAACGAACCACAAATCCAAAAGAAGTGGGAAGAAAGCGGATTATATGAGCAAGTTCTGGCTAAAAACGCCGATCGGCCGCTCTATATTCTTCATGACGGCCCTCCATACGCGAACGGCTCGATCCATGCGGGAACCGCCTTCAACAAAGTGTTGAAGGATTTTGTGATCCGCTACAAGAATATGTCCGGTTTCAAAGCGCCCTATCTTCCTGGATGGGATACGCACGGGTTGCCGATCGAGAACGCGCTCTCAAAAGATCGGAAAGTTGACCGCAAACAATTCGATGTGGTCAAATTCAGAGAGATGTGCGCCGAGTATGCGCTCGAACAAATCGATACGCAACGGCAGCAATTCCGGCGTTTGGGCGTTCTTGGCGAGTGGGACAATCCATATATAACCATGACGAAAAACTATGAAGCCTCGCAACTCCGGCTTTTTGCCGAAATGGTCGAGAAAGGCCTCATCTATAAAGGCTTGAAACCGGTTTATTGGTCACCATCTAGCGAATCGGCGCTCGCCGAAGCCGAAATCGAGTACAAGGATGTCACTTCCCCTTCGATCTATGTGGCGATGAAGGTGAAAGATCATAAAGGCTTGTTGCCGAAAAACAGCGAGTTTCTGATTTGGACGACGACACCGTGGACGATTCCCGCAAATCTCGCCATCTGTCTTGGACCTGAGATCGAGTATGAGGCTGTCAAAGTTGACGATTCACGCGTTTTCGTCGTTAGTAAAAATTTGAAAGAAAAACTCGTTGAAATTCTCGGCTTTGAAAAAACCGAAACACTGGGAACTTATTTTGGCAGCGAACTTGAGGGCATCACTTATAAACATCCATTTTACGAGCGGATTTCGCCGGTGATTCTCGGTGATCACGTAACCACCGAGGACGGTACGGGTTTGGTCCATACGGCTCCGGGACACGGTGAAGACGACTTTATCGTCGGGCAGAAATACGGTCTTGATGTCTTCTGTCCCGTCGATGGACACGGCCGCATGACCGAAGCTGCCGGCGAAAGGTTAAATGGTTTGTTTGTCGACGACTGCAACCTTGAAGTAATCAAACTTTTGACTGAGGCCGGAGCGCTATTGAAGAGTGTTTCCATCAGCCATAGCTATCCCCACGACTGGCGGACCGGAAAACCAGTCATTTTCCGGGCGACACCGCAGTGGTTCGCGTCGATCGATCTATTGAAGAAGGATATCTTGAAAGCGATCCAAACCGTGAAATGGTACCCGTCATGGGGTGACGTCAGGCTTGCTAACATGATCCGCGAGCGCGGCTCCTGGTGCATCTCAAGACAAAGAGCATGGGGGGTTCCGATCCCGGCGTTTTATACGGAAAAAGGTACGACCATTCTTGACAAGGAAGTCATCCTCCACGTTGCGAAGATCGTCGAGAAAGAAGGCACAAACGCCTGGTTCACTTTGTCTAGCAAAGAGTTGCTTCCAGAAGGATATACCCATCCCGACTCGCCAAACGGCGAGTTTAAGAAAGAAACCGATATCATGGATGTCTGGTTCGATTCGGGATCGAGCCACCATGGAGCGATGAAAGACGTTGGCTATCCCTACCCTGCCGACCTTTATTTGGAGGGTTCAGACCAATACCGCGGCTGGTTCAACTCCAGCCTCACGACCGGAATCGCGACAATGGGAATAAGCCCTTACAAAACGCTGGTGTCGCATGGATTCGTCCTCGACGGCGAAGGCCGAAAAATGTCGAAATCGCTTGGCAACGTTGTCGATCCCAACAAGATAACCGGCACCCTCGGTGCCGATATCTTCAGGCTTTGGGTGGCGAGCGTCGATTATCAGGCTGATGTGAGATTATCTGATGAGCTTTTGAAACAAGTATCAGAAGCCTATCGCAAGATTCGGAACACAGCCAAGTTTTTGCTCGGTAATCTCGCTGATTTTGATCCGAAAAAAGATAGGATAGACTTTGCCGAACTAGCCGAAATCGACCAGTATATCGAGATCAAGACCAACAATTATGCCAAGGACGCCTTGGAAGCGTATCAGGATTATCGCTTCGATGATGTCTATCGTTTGACCAACAATTTTGTTGCCTTCATGTCGGCGTTCTATCTTGATTTTGCCAAGGATGTCCTATATATCGAGAAGATGAGTGATCCGAAACGAAGAAGGATGCAGACGGTTCTTTATGATATCCTTGATACTTTGCTCAGGGTTTTGACCCCGATTATTCCGCATACCACTTCGGAGGCGTATTCATATCTGCCGTATGGGGAAGCTCAGGATGTCTATCTTTTGGACATGCCGGCGATCGAGGAATACCCAAAAACGATCGAATCTTTATACGATGAGTTTATGGAAATGCGCGAAATCGTTCTCAAAGCTCTAGAAATCGAAAGAAATGAAAAGACGATCGGGAAGAGTTTGAATGCACA
>JAQVPE010000102.1 GCA_028702245.1 Candidatus Izemoplasmatales bacterium | reverse complement strand
CCTTTGGCTCCTTGACGCCAAAAACCGTCAGGCAGGTACAGGCAATGAAAAAGATTACAAATGTATAGGAGATGATGCTATAGCCCCTAACCATTTGCCCAACAGTCGTCAATGTAATGATCGCATTACCGGCAAAAGCGCCGACTGCGGCGAAGACAACGACCATGGTCGTTACCATGTCGCGATCTTTTTTGTTTTTTGACAAGGCCGGAATCAATGACCAGTAGGGAATATCGTTGAGCGTAAAAAAGGCCTCCCAGAAAATATAGATGACAAAGAAAAACGCCACAAATGCCCAGCCGCTAGGCCTGAAGTTGAACATGAAGATAATGACGATACCCGAAAGCAGAGCGCCAATCATGATCCACGGTCGGAATTTTCCCCAACGCGAATGGGTGTTTTCAACAATCGTCCCCATGATCGGGTCGTTGACCGCGTCCCAGATTCTGCCGACGACAAGCATGATGCCAATTACCGTGAATTGAAGTGCGGTCAGTCCCAGTCCAGAATACTGAACGTAGGTAATAAAAAAAGTCGCAACCAGTTGATAGATCATGTCACGGCCAATACCGCCGACAGAGTAGAACCATTTGTTCTTGCGAAGCAATTTCTGTTCAAATGTCAATGAGTTCACTTTTTCTACCTCTTCAAGGAATATTTTGATGACTCGTTCTTTTGTAATTATACCAGCAACTACTGAAAAATAAAAGCATCTCTATAAAAGCAATGCCGATCGGCATTCAATTTGTCACACTGTCTCACTTGAGCGTCGCTGGTGCACATCCTTTGACTGATTGTACGACATTGTTTATAATTAAGGTAAAAAGCAACAAGGAGAATCATTATGGAAACAAAAGTTAAATTATACTATTTCACTGATCCGCTCTGTTCCCACTGCTGGGCGCTTGACTTTAGTCTAAACCGCTTCAAAATGGAATACAAAGAACACCTTGACGTCATCACCGTCATGGGCGGTATGATCGAAGACGGCAACCATTTTACTGATTTACACGGAAAAGAAGCGACAGAACAGGCAGAACACTGGCAACAAGTCGGACTATTCTACCGAGTCCCCGTCGATAAGGATATCTGGCACAAGAATCCAATCACTTCTTCTTTCCCTTCTAGCATCGCTTATCTATTGATTAGGGAAAAGCATCCCCACCTGGCGACTAAATTTTTGCGTTTAGTGAGAGAAGGAACATTTGCTTTTCAAAGAAACATCGCCGACAAAGATGTATTGACCGAGATGGTTGAATCGCTTGGCATCGAACCATCTGAAATCATCAAAACCAGTTTTGCGCCATCAGGGAAGAAATTACTTGAAGAAAACTATCGGCCGATTTTAGAACTCGGCGTAACCGGATTTCCGACCGTGATCATGGTCAATGACAAAAACGAAGGCATCAAGGTAACCGGTGCCAGAAACTTTGATACTTACAAAAAAGCCTTTGCCAAGTTGACGGGAACCGAGGAGAATCTTGATGGCATCAAAACCCCAACGCTTCTGGAGTTTCTCAAAGAATTGCCGACGATGTTTTATGTCGATATTGCCAAGACTTATGATCTCAAAGAAGATCAAATTGACGCTTTCATCAAGAAAGAACTGAGCAATGTGGGCTACGTTACCGGGTTTGTCGGGAAATATAAGTATGTCCAACTGAACAATGCAAACTAAAAGGTGATCGGTCGATCACCTTTTTTTTACCATAAAAACAGAAATCCGATAATCAGAATAAAGACTGCAAGGACCATGATGAGAACCGGTAGAAAGACGATGAACGCCGCAATGATCATCGCCAGAAGATCGTTCTTTTCGGGCGGTGTTTCCTTAAGCAATTCTTTGGCGCGTTCGATTTTTTTCTGTCTTTCCTCTTTTGATTCTCGATAGCGCATTTTTACTTCATATCCTTCGTTTCTTCATAAAAGTGGCAAGCAACGTAGTGACCAGGACTGATTTCCCGATAAACGGGTACTTCCTTGGCGCATCTTTCTCTTGCGAGCGGACACCTGGTTCTGAACTTGCATCCAGAAGGCGGGAAAATATTGGAGGGAATCTCACCTTTGATGAGGATTCTTTCCGGTTGAACTTCATCGGTGGTGGGAATGGCCGACATCAATGCCTTGGTGTAGGGATGAAGGGGATTATCGTAGATCTCATCAGATGGTCCGAGTTCGACCATAACGCCGAGATACATGACGCCAATCCTGTCACTGATGTGTTTAATGACACTAAGGTCATGAGAGATGAACAGATAAGTCAGGTTCTCCTGCTTCTTGAGCTCCATCAGCAAGTTGATGATCTGCGATTGGATGGAAACATCAAGGGCGCTGACGGCTTCGTCACAAACGACAAATTCCGGTTTGAGCGCCAAAGCTCTGGCAATGCCAATCCGTTGTCTTTGACCACCTGAGAATTGATGCGGGAAACGATGAAGCATATAATGGTCGAGTCCGCATTTCTCCATCGTCTCGATAACATAATCTTCAAGCTCTTTCGAGCCCTTTTTGTATAGACCATGTTCGGCAACGGCTTCGCCGATAATTTGGCCGACAGTCATGCGGGTATCGAGCGATGAATAAGGATCTTGGAAGATGATTTGCAGTTTTCTTCGAAGCTGCCGCATTTCTTCCTTGTCAAGAAGTTGCAGCATGATTCCCGATTCGCGGTAGTAGTCCAAAGAAGCCTGGAAATCGTCGCTTAGGGCTATTTCAGTGATGGGGAGATAGTCCTGACCTTGATAACTCTTGATTTTTTCAAACAACTGCGTGAGTTCCGGGGTAAAGTACTCCGGATATTGACCACCAAGAGCTAAGATGATGTCGCGGTTGTGTTCGACCTTTTGAGCAGCTTCATGCAACAACTCGACGATCTCGTCAAGTTTCGATGATAAAATCAAACTGCCGATCATCCGCGAACCTTGGCGCAGATATCTCGACGCCTGTTTTTTCTTGTTCAAGGCTTTTTGCTGCAAGTTAAATAGACGCTTTGTCAACCGCTCCTGTTTCTTTTGTGCAGTTGTTGCTTCCTTGCAACCCTTATCAAGACCTTCGCAAACGGTTTGAATCGAATTGAGTTCTTTTTGACAATCGACAACCTTTTGATCGAGTATGACGCCTTTCTGAAATGTTGATTTTGCCTTTTCTTGATATTCAGGCAACATTCTGATTTCTTTGATGATGGAATCAAGCGTCATCGATTTGAATATTGGGCCATAGTAACTGGCGCTGCCGCTCGTTGGCTCATAAAGTTGCAGGATCACCCTGCCAAGGGTCGACTTGCCACAGCCGCTTTCACCGACTAGCCCGAACGTCTCGCCGTTTAGGATTGTAATATTGATATCTTCAACAGCTCGTACATAAATTTGCTTCCGGTCAAGAAATGTGTTCTTTTTGAGCGGAAAGTATTTCTTGAGTTCCTTGACTTGAATCAAGGGTTCTCTATTTACTGTGTTTGCCACTGCGTCGCACCTCGTTTTCCGGATAGAAACAACGAACGAAATGTCCGGGTTCTACTTCAAGATAGTCTGGTTCTTCGTGTTGGCACTTTTCGGTAGCGTATTTGCATCTTGGTGCGAACTTGCAGCCAACAGGTAAATCGAGTGGATGCGGAACAGCTCCCGGTATGACTTCCAGTTTTCTGCCCTTTTTGTCGCTCAATCTGGGAATCGAGAGCATCAAGCCTTCGGTATAAGGGTGCATATAGGCTGATTTCTGTCCAAAAATAACATGAGCAGATGTGCTTTCAACGACTTGACCGCAATACATGACGACAACATCATCAGCCATTTCATTGATGACGCCGAGGTCATGCGTCACAAATATAATCGAAGTTCCAAGGTCGCGTTTCAAATCATTCATCAGTTTCAAAATTTGTGCCTGAATCGTCACATCCAAAGCCGTCGTGGGCTCGTCTGCTATCAATAGCTTCGGTCTGCAGGCTAGAGCCATGGCGATCATGACCCGTTGGCTCATGCCGCCCGATAGTTGGAACGAGTAAGCGTTGGCAATTTTATCGGGATTCGAGATGCCAACTTCAGTAAGCAGTTCGATGATCCGGTTGTATGCCTGCTCCTTGTTCATGTTCTGATGCAGCATCAAGACTTCGCTGAGCTGCTTCTTGACTGTCAGTACCGGATTGAGGCTGGTCATCGGTTCTTGGAAAATAACCGAGATTTTGTTTCCGCGGATCTTTCTAAGTTGGGCATCGTCAAATTCCGAGATTTTCTCGCCTTCGAACCAGATTTCACCTTCATGGATCTTTTGGTTGTTTTCGAATAGTTTCAGAATGCTCATAGCAGTGACGCTTTTGCCACTTCCGGACTCACCGACGATGCCGAGAGTCTTGCCTTCTTCAACTTTTAACGAGACTCCATAAGCAGCTTTGATCAAACCGCGTTTGGTCGTGAAATACGTATGCAGATTTTTGATTTCTAGTAGACTCATCCCGCACACCTACCTTTCGTTGTTCTTCGGATCCATGGCATCCCGAAGAGCATCGCCGATCAAGTTGATACTCAATGCGGCAATAATGATACAGACACCAGGAAGGACCCAGCGCCACCAGTCGAATTTTAATACATCGGCGACCTGCGC
>JAQVPE010000101.1 GCA_028702245.1 Candidatus Izemoplasmatales bacterium | reverse complement strand
CTCACATCGAGTTTCACAATCATCACTCCTTCTTATTAAGTTGTCTTGTTACGGTTTAATTATAGCATTGCCAAATGCTTATGTAAACTGGATGGCTCTTTTTCGTTTGCATAAACTAACCTGTATGTCTAGCAATGTCAAACCATATCACTGAAATTATCAAGATCGAACCGAATCCAAAAAACAGTGGCAACCAAGCTTCGATCGTTGAATACTCATGGCTTTCAACGATAATTATCAAATCGTGTGAAATCGCCATATCGAGCGCTTTAGCAAATTGATACGCATATATTTGGTACACCTCATATGCAAGCGATGACTGATCGGTAAAATAGCGATAAGCGATGACGCCTCGCGAAACCGGTATGGTTTCCTCAAGATATTGTTGATCCAGTATCTTCTGGCATGAAGGGCAGGGCTTATCTTTTGAGAAAAGGTTGGAAAAATCAAGTTCAAAAACATAAGTCCTTCCGCACACCGGGCATTGCATCCTAGACCGCTTCTTTCAGCCGGAGGCGATTCTGACGTTTTATCGCCGACCGGGCTTGCCGCATTGAGATGGTTGTGTACTGAGATAAAAACCAAATTTCGCCGTGACGGTCCAATTGATCACGACCGACACGCCCGCACATTTGAATCAGAGTATCGCGATCAAAAAGCGGTGAGTCGGCGTTCACCACGGCAACTTGGATTCCCGGAAAGGTAATGCCCCGTTCCAAAATCGAAGTCGCCACCAATAGATCAAGATCGCATACCGAAAAACGCGCAATGATTGCTTCCTTATGAACTGTTTTTGTTGAAAAAGCCTCTGCTTTGAATCCTTCTTGCGAAAGCAGTCGCGCATACAAATCACATTCCTTGATTGTGGGAAGGAATATAAGACCTCGTTTAAAACGTTTTCGCCAGTTTTCGATAATCGGTTTCAAACAAGAGACAAGCGAACGGGGTTCTTTGTTTGGTACCCATAAGAAGCGAGGCAGATCGTGCTCTTCTTCGTGAAAGCGTGAAGGTATATTATAGAAACGGAAGCCCTCCTCTGCCAAACGAATTTTCAAATTATTTGTCAAGGTGGCCGACATCATAATCAAAATGCCATCAGGAGTTTTGGCTTTTTGAGTAATGCGCCAGTAAAAATCCGAACCGCTATAAGGAAAAGCATCGACCTCATCGACAATCAACAAACCGAACTCCTGATGATAATTGATTAGTTGTTGGATTGTCATTACGAGAAGATGGGCGTCTTTATCATCCTTACTTTCCGCATATAACGATTTGACGACGGTTCTCGGAAAGAATGATTTTAACTTTTTTTGCAGTTGGATAACGATTTGTTTTCGGCAAATGGCAAACCCAACGCGTTTGTTATCATTGAGCGCGTAAAGAATCGCTTGAAGCGTCATTTCGGTCTTTCCGGCTCCACAAATCGCCTGGAGAAAGGCATTTTGCTTGTTCTTCACGCAATCGAGCAAAAAATCGCTGCCTTGTGTTTGTTTTTTTGTCAGGTCATAAGGAATCTGGAGCGAGTGTTCTATATATGGCACGTGTCGATCGTAGCGTTGAAGCGTCAAGTCCGAATGCGAAAGACAGTCCCTGCACAAATATCGCCCCAGAGCGTCAATGATAATCGATTCTTTTCCGGCTTTGCACCGCAAACAGCTATTGGCTTCAACTGCCCTTAGGCATTCCTTGTAAACAGCTGCTTTAGGGTTTCCAATCGACTCACGCATAAAATCACCCGCCAAAAGATTACGCTTATGGCGGGTGGATTGCTTTAGATTACAATATTGACGAGTTTGTTCTTGACGACAATCGTTTTCTTGATTGGCTTGTCGCCGATCCACTCTTTGATTTTTTCTTGAGCCTTGGCTCGAGAAAGCAGTTCGCTATCGGGAAGGTCAACGGGAACAACCAGTTTGTCTCTTACCTTCCCGTTGATATTGATAACAATTTCGATAGTATCTTCCATTAGTTTTTCCGGATCATACGACGGCCACTTTTCTTCAACCAGGAAACTCTCGTTTCCCAACATATGCCATAGTTCTTCGGTCAAATGCGAGGCAACAGGAGAAAGCAATTTCAAAAGGATTTCATAATCTTGTTTGGATATTGTATCTAGTTGGGAAAATTCATTCGCCAAAGTCATCATTTTGGCGATCGCCGTGTTGAACTTGAGATTTTCATAATCGTCTCCGACGCCTTTGATCGTCTTATTGACGAGCGATTCCAGTTTCGAAGAGATGGTGGTTATAGCTGATACTTTGGGAAACATTCGCCAAATCTTATCCAAAAACCGGCGGCAGCCCCTGACCCCGTTTTCGTTCCAGGGAGTCGGCATTTCATAGTCGCCGATGAAAAGAATATAGGTGCGAAGGGTATCGGCACCATCGCTTTCGATGATTTCCATCGGATCGATCACGTTGCCCCTGGATTTGGACATTTTTTCACCATCGGCGCCAAGGATCAACCCCTGGGCGGTGCGCTTGCTATAGGGTTCTCTGTGGAGCACTTCACCAATATCATAAAGAAACTGATTCCAGAAGCGGGAATAGATCAAATGCCTCGTAACGTGTTCCATGCCGCCGTTGTACCAATCGACTTTACCCCAGTATTCCATTTTGTCTTTGGCTGCGATCGCACTAGGATTATGGGGATCGAGATACCTTAGGAAATACCAGCTTGAGCCAGCCCATTGGGGCATGGTATCGGTCTCCCGTTTGGCCGGTTTATTGCATTTTGGACAAGTGCAATTCACAAATTCGGGGATGTTGGCAAGCGGACTCTCACCGGTTTCAGTCGGCATAAATTCTTTCACCATCGGCAATTTGACAGGAAGATCCTCATACGGGACCGGGACAATCCCACAATCACGGCAATAGACCAAAGGGATCGGTTCTCCCCAATATCGCTGACGATTGAAAGCCCAGTCTTTCATTTTAAACTGGACCGCTTTTTCGCCTAGATCATTTTCTTCGAGATAATTCGTTATTTTTGCCTTCGCTCTTGCGACATCAAGACCGTTGATGATGCCGCTGTTGACGAGGATGCCGGACTCCGTGTTTGTATATGCGCCTTCAGAAAGATCGCCGCCTGCGATTACTTCAACGATATCGAGTCCGTATTTCTTGGCGAATTCATAATCACGATCATCGTGTCCGGGAACGGCCATGATCGCTCCTGTACCATAGGTGATCATCACGTAGTCGGCGATAAAAATCGGAATCGTTTTGCCAGTCAAGGGATTGATCGCTTGAAGTCCTTCGACTCTGACACCGGTCTTGTCTTTTTGCAGTTGGATCCGTTCAAATTCTGATTTGTGTTTGGCTTCGATTTGATAATTCTTGATTTCTTGAACGTTCTTGATCTCTTTGATATGCTTTTTGATCAGTTCGTGCTCAGGAGCGAGAACCATGAAAGTTGCACCATAAATCGTGTCGGGCCGGGTCGTATAGACTTTGATTTTGTCCTTTGTGTCCTTAAGGGGAAAGAAAATATAGGCGCCTTCGGATTTGCCGATCCAGTTTTCTTGTTCGACTCTGATCCGCTGTGAGGATTCAAGATCGTTCAGTCCCTCAAGCAGTTTTTCGGCATAGGCGGTTATCTTGAGAAACCAGACATCTTTCTCTTTTTGGACGACGCTGCTGCCACAGCGGTCGCAGACCCCACCTTGCGACTCCTCGTTCGAAAGAACGACATTACAGTCGGGGCAGAAATTGACATAAGTCTTGCTTTTGTAGACAAGTCCGTGCTCATAAAGTTTAAGAAAGATCCACTGGGTGAACTTGTAATACTCCGGATCCGTCGTATCGACGATTCGGGAGAAATCAAACGAAAAACCGGCGGCTTTGAGTTCTTTCATGAATTCCGCTATATTTTTGTCGGTTATTTCACGTGGATGAATCTTGTTCTTGATCGCGTAATTTTCAGTTGGCAGGCCAAAAGCGTCGAAACCTATCGGAAACAAGACGTTATAACCTTCCATCCGCCGTTTGCGGGAGATGACCTCGAGAGACATGTAAGCGCGAAAATGGCCGACATGCATTCCCGAACCTGACGGGTAAGGATACTCGACCAAAGTATAATACTTCGGCTTATGACCGAAGTCTTCACCGGAAAACAATTGCGAATCATACCACCTTTTTTGCCATTTCGGTTCGATTTCGCGATGATTGAAACTGGGGATAAATTCACTCATTGGCCTGCCTCCTAATAAAAAATCGTCCGTTAAGGACGATTGCTCGCGGTACCACCTTAGTTCCGGCAAATGCCGGCTCTTTTCCCTTAACGCGGATCAACGTTCCAAACTCACGTGTTTCGCTTGGACTGCTCCCAGGACCAATTCGCACCGCCTGATTTCCGGTTTTCACCAACCACCGGCTCTCTATAAAATCAAGATGGTGTTACTATTTCCTGTTCCTAGCATTTACATAATCATAACACTTAACTAGCCCATTTGCAAGTCAATTAGCCTTGTTGGGTCAGTTTTTTTCTTCGTCATCGTCCTGATCTGCATCTATTTCTTCCTTAACTTCGTATTCGGCATCGACAATATTGTGCGACTGTTTTTCGAGATGAACCATCGTCTGAAAATGCAGTTCCCGCTGC
>JAQVPE010000001.1 GCA_028702245.1 Candidatus Izemoplasmatales bacterium | reverse complement strand
CGCTTCCTACAAGAGCAACGATCACTTTCTGTCCCGCTCTCACGTTTGGCGCCCCGCAAATGATTTTGAGAGTTTCACCGCCAATATCGACACGACAAAGGCTCAGTTTGTCGGCATCCGGATGTTTTACGCATTCAAGAACGTGACCGACAGTGAGATTGGTGGCATTGGAAAGGGGGTAAATGCCAGAGACCTCTGCGCTTTGAAGGTTGAATTTTTGTTCAAGGTCACGATAATCTAGATTGATATCGACAAGTTCTTTTAGCCAGTTAAGAGATACTCTCATTTAGTTCACCGCCTTTCAAAACTGCTTGTTGAATCTGAGATCATTTGTAAAGAAGTTTCTGATATCATCGATTTCGTACTTCAAGATCGCAATCCGCTCGACGCCCATGCCAAGAGCAAAACCTTGATAGACTTCCGGATCATAGCCGGCAGCTTTCAAGACATTGTTGTTGACCATGCCGGCGCCAAGAATCTCAATCCACCCGGTCCCTTTGCATTAAGAACAACCGATACCTTCACAACGATGACAGGAAACATCGACTTCAACGCTTGGTTCCGTAAAAGGGAAAAAGGACGGGCGAAGACGGATTTGCCTTTTTTCACCGAACATTTTTCTGGCGATGACGAGCAGAGTTCCTTTCAAATCCGCCAAAGTCACATTCTGATCGACAACAAGGGCTTCGATTTGGGTAAACTGATGGCTGTGGGTCGGATCGTCGTCATCATTGCGGTACACTTTACCGGGGCAGATGATTTTCAAAGGTTTTTTAGCCTTGTTTTTCAGCATCGCCCGGACCTGAACCGGCGAAGTATGCGTCCTTAAAAGCAATTCCTCGGTTATATAGAAAGAATCCTGCATGTCTCTGGCGGGATGGTCTTTGGGCAAGTTGAGCATCTCGAAATTATACTTGTCGAGTTCAACTTCAGGACCCTCTTCGACGGTGTAGCCCATGCCAATAAACAAATCTTCGAATTCTTCGATGATCTGGCTCACTAAATGTTTCGCTCCAAGATGCATCTTTCTTCCGGGAAGCGTAACGTCGATCGCATCCTGATCGAGTTTGTCTTGGATCTTTTTTGCCTCGATATCAAGACGCTTTTCTTCAAAAATCGCCTCGGCTTCGGTTTTGATCTCATTGATTTCCTTGCCGAAAGACCGGCGCTCATCTTCTTCAAGATCACGCATTCTCTGCATCTGGATTTGAATTGGACCCTTTTTCCCCAAAAAAGACGCTTTCAACTCGGCTAGATCATTGAGATTGTCGATTTTCTTGATTTCGTCTTTGATCGAATTGATCATTTCTCTTAGTTCGCTCATCTTAACCTCCACTATAAAAGAAAAATCGCCCCTGAAAAGGGCGATTGAAATAACCGCGGTACCACCTTTGTTCCGGAATGTTCCGGCTCTTGATGCCTTTAACGCGAGCAATGCGGAGATGATTAATCCCACTCAAAAGGTGAATTCGTCGGCATCAACCAGGCATTCCACCAACCTGCCCGTCTCTATTGGGTGTTGAAAATCCGAGTACTGGTCCTTCTTCTTCGTTTTATGATAAATATATTATACCATCATTTTGAAGTTAAGCAATCTTATTTCCGGCTTCTTGAGAAGATTGCAAGCAACCGAAGGACTTCAAAATAGATCCAAACTAAAGTAACCATCAATCCGAGAGCCAGAACCCAGCCGTATTTCGCATCCGTTCCCATATCGACACAAGTCTTGATGCTTTCGAAATCAAGCAACAAGAACAAAGCGCTGAGCACAGCGGAGATTCCGCAGATCAAAAAGTAAAAACCAGAATAGAGGATGCTTTGGAAAAGCATCGGCACTATCGACATGACGATCACCGAAATGAGGGCAACGACCAATATCGAGGCAAACCGGCTCGTAACCTTGATGATTCCGGTTGAGTATAGGAGCATCATCACTAGGAGAACGATAACGGTTGTCATGATGGCGGCTGGAACGATCCCAGCGTAAATGCCGGCGTACATAGCCGAGACAAAACCGAGGATCACGCCTTCGCTGAGTGCGTACAAAACAGCAAAGAAAGGCGCAAGCCTAACGGATCTGGTTCCGACGATAACGCTGATAAAGCCAACGATGAAAGCCCCAATCATGACACCAATAAAGACATTGACACCAAACGAGGCGAGATAATAGATCGTCAAAAACGCGGAGATGACCGCAAGACCAATCAACACCAAAGTTCTAAACGCAACACTCATATAGGTAACCTGGTCGCTACTTATCACCGAATCGGTTTTTACAGAACGAATGACCGGGTTTGAATTTTGAAACAATCTCATGTGTTATAACCTCCTGACAGACATATTATACAGCAAAAAAGCGGATTAGTTCATGAGGATTTGATGAACACTGACATAACTCACAAGTCAAACAATGATATTTGATCGTTCTCGATCATGCCGTCAAAAACACCAAGATCTTCTAGCCTGTCAAAAAGGGTCTTCGTGAGTTTTGTTCTGGTCTTGACATCTTGTTTGGAGATGAAAGGCTTCTCCTCACGAGCAGCGACAATCGAATTGGCAGCAGTAAGTCCTAAAGAATCAACGACAACAAACGGCAACAACAAAGTCTTTTTGTCGGGCTCAACCAAAAAATCAGTCGCATGCGAGCGGTTGATATCGATCGGATGGAAATTGAAGCCGCGCTTGATCATCTCGAGAGCCAGTTCAAGAACGGTATAGAGATTTTTCTCCTTATCGGTGGCGCTGTTGTTTTTGTCATTGATTTCCTTCATCCGGCGTTTGACGCCTTCCTCGCCTTGATAGAACGCATCCACATCAAAAGAGTCGGAACGTTTTGAGAAATACCCTGAGTAGAAATAGATCGGCTTGTACAGTTTGAACCAAGCGATACGCATCGCCATCAAGACATACGCAGTCGCATGAGCTTTAGGGAACATGTACTTGATTTTGCTACAAGACCATATATACCATTCAGGGACATTGCTCTGACGCATTAGATCAGCGTAAGTTCCCCATTTTTCGGGATTTACTGGCGCTTTTCCCTTTCGAACGAATTCCATTATTTCAAACGCCATCGTCGGTTGCATCCCGTAGTTGATCAAATCGACCATGATATCGTCACGACAACCAATGATATCCTTGAAATCAACCCTGCCGAACTCGCGGCGTCTGTTGGTAATCAAATCCTGGGCATTGCCTGCCCAAACATCGGTGCCATGGCTAAGACCGGAAATTTTAACGAGTTCCGAGAAACTCTGCGGCCTTGAATCGCGCAACATCGCCCTGACAAAATTGGTCCCAAACTCGGGAATTCCAAAAGAAGCAACGTCCGAGTCGAGATCATTATGGGTCAGATTGATTACATCGGTCCCCGAAAGCAGCTTATAGACTTCCCGATCGTCGACAGGTATTTCTTTCGGATCAGAGAAGGGAAAATCGAGCGGATCGCGTTTGACGAACTCCATCAAATACTTGATCATAGTCGGATCATCATGTCCAAGTACATCAAGTTTGAACAAGTTGTCTTCAAACGTATGATAATCATAATGAGTTGTCCGCCACGAAGTGTCAGTCGAGTCTCCGGGATACTGAACCGGAGTAATATCGTATATTTCCTTATTTGACGGCACGACGACAATGCCGCCCGGATGCTGTCCGCTCGTCCGTTTTGAACCTTCGATTCCACGGGCTAGTCTTTCCATCTCCGCTCGGCGGATCCGGATTGAGGGCAGATTCTGACGTTCTCTCTCTTCGTTGATTTTTTCGTAGTAATCTCTAACCATCGCAAAAGCCGTCTTCGCGGCGCAAGTTCCGATCGTTCCGGCGCGAAAAGCGTAATTCTGACCAAAAAGCTTTCTGATGTACTCATGAACTTCACTCTGATAGTCACCCGAAAAGTTCAAATCGATATCGGGGGTTTTCCGACCTTCAAAACCGAGAAACGTCTCGAAGGGAATATCATGTCCGTCTTTTTTCAGTTCACTGCCGCAAACCGGGCATGTTTGCTTCGGCAAGTCCCAGCCGCAATCGGTTTTCTCGAGCAACTGCTGGATTTTCGTTTCAAAATCCGATGTTCCAAAAAGACGCCTTTCCTCTTCGGTTTTCTTAAATGCCGAGAAATGGCATTTGGGGCATAGATAATGGGGTGGCAGGGGATTGACCTCGGTGATATCCATGAATGTGGCAACCAAACTGGACCCAACCGACCCTCGAGAGCCAACCAGATAGCCGTCATCGAGCGACTTTTTGACAAGTAAATGAGATATATAGTAGATGGGTGAGAAATGATTTTCGATGATGCTTGAAAGTTCTTTGTCAAGTCGGTTCTTGACGATCATCGGCAGGGGATCACCATATAGCTTCTGGGCGCGTTCTTGCACCATCGATTCGACCTTGACTTTGATTGAGGGAACGCCCCATTCCGCTAACGATTCATCTGTAGGAGCATATAACTCGCTTGGAAAGATGGTGATCTCATCGATTGAATCAGCGATCATATTCGGATTTTTGATAACGATCTCTTCCGCGGCATCCTCGCCGAGGAAGGCGAATTCAGCCAGCATTTCCGTAGTTGAAAAGAAATGCTGCGACGGTTTTTCCGATTCTTTGTGAAGTTTATGGAAACCTCCCCCCACAAGTGGGGTGTTGATCATGATTTCCCGGTACTTTTTGTCCTCGGGATCAAGATGATGGACATCGCCAGTGGCGCAAACAGGGATGTTCAACTCTTTGCCTACTTCATAGATCCTTCTCGTGACATCTTGGATGACGTTTTGCCACTCGGGCATCGATTCACTCATATAACTGAAAGTGCTGGGCGGTTGTACTTCCAAGAAATCGTAATACGAAGCTGCTTCGATAAGATCCTTCCGGGTCTTGTTCATCGCAATTTCAAAGAAATCCGAGTTGCGACAGCCCGAAGAAACCAAGATGCCTTTTCGGTGCTTGTCGAGCACCGATTTGATGATCTTGCCGTCGCGGTCATAATAAGCTGTCAAAGCTTGAGAGAGAATCTTGTAAAGGTTTTTTAGTCCTTCTTGTTTCTTGACAAGCAAGTTGATATGTTTTGGATAAGGATATTTATAGACCTCTTTGTGATCAATCAACAAGTTGATATCTTGAAAACGGTTGATTCCATCTTTTTTGAGACGCTTCAACATATGCAAGAACACTTCCGCTGTGGCTTTGGCGTCGTTGATTGCCCGGTGATGGTCGCTCAGATTCACTTTCAGGAGCTTGCAGACACGATCAAGCGCATAACTATTCTTGTCAGGATAAAGAATCTTGGCGAGGGTCAAGGTGTCGATCGAAGGTTGAACGATGTTCGCGATGCCAAATTCGCGATAATTGTGATAAATGTGGCCAAGATCGAAGTCGGCATTATGGGCAACTAAAATCGCATCTTTGCTGAAATTGTAAAAATCTCGCAAAACGGCATCGATCGTCGGTTGTCCCTTAACCATTTGCTCGGTAATTCCTGTAAATTCTGTCGTGAATTTGCTCAAAGGTTTCTTGGGATCGATGAACGAGGAAAATTCGCCGATAATCGTTTCTCCCTTGATTTTGACAGCGGCGATTTCAATCAAGGTATCATATAAAACGGAAAGCCCGGTCGTTTCGATATCAAAAACGACATAGGTGGCATCTCTGAGCATTTGTTCGCTTTGACCTCTTGTCACCGTGATCGCTTCATCGTTAACAAATACGAGTTCGAGACCATAAAGAGGTTTGATGATACCTTTTTTTGCTAGTTTGAAAAAGTCGGGAAATGACTGAACAGAGCCGTGATCGGTTAATGCGATGGCTTTGTGTCCCCACATCACCGCCCGCTCGACATACTCATCAATGGTGTTGACACCGTCAAGAGAAGACATTTTAGTATGCAAATGGAGTTCGACGCGTTTTTCATTAGCAGTATCGATTCTTGTAGTCTTTGGAAGGGGAATATTCGATTTCGCCATACTGATGGCGTTGATGATGACCTCTCCATAATAACTGTTGAATTGGGCGTAACCGGAGACCATCAACCCTAATCCCTCATGAAGGGTCGCACAGAAGTTTCTTTCTTCCTGAGAACTAAGTCTTTTTTTGATCGAAACCGAATCTTCTTCATCGGTCAGGATGATGTTGCACTCGGCATTGTTCTTGCCATCACGGATCTCGATAGTGACAATTCTCCCCCGGATCGAAAAATTGGCCTTGTTTCCATTTTTCGCCCGATACTCCTCAAACTCAATCTCATCGACCGGTATTTTCTTGATTGGCTGAAAATCATTATCAACGGGGCGATCTTCGTACAGCTGTTCATATTTGATAGCTGCGAGGTTTTGGTTGGCTTGATTCGAAAGAACGAAGGTTTTGTTAGCTTCATCAATTTCCTGATCGATTGGGTTTAGGGAATTGTCGACTGCGATTCTGACGGTGGTAGCGAAGCCGTTACGTTCGAGTTCGGCTTCGATCTCTTTCCGATACATGCTTGCGGTTCTTGCTCCCGGTGGCACGATGATCTTGATGCAGCCGTTCTCGATGTCGGTAGGATAATCCTTAAGCGGTAAATAACGCTTGTCCTCATCGATCAAGACATCGATAACGTATTGATAGTAGTCAAGCAAATCTTGATCAGAGACGCTTTGGAAAACGATCCGGTAGGCGATTTTGTCGACACTGTCGACCTTGTCTGGCAGTTCTTGAAGATGCCTGATGAAGTTCCGATAGCGAATAATCGGGACCGGACGCTCAAACACAAACGAAAATGTCCACATGTTCTGGACAGGATCGACTTCAAGTTCGTCCATGACGCCGTATTCGCGAATAATCTCGTCTTCGACGCCAATCGTCTCAAGCAGTTTCTTCAAATTACCATTCACACTATCATCTCCAAATCTTCATTTCTATTATAACACAAGCACCGTCGAATATCGGCCCCTGGTTTTCGATGCAAAAAGAAAACAGTCTTGCGACTGTCTAGAATTCAGCTTTGACTTTTCCTGCCAAGATTTCCTCGAGGGCTTGGCCAACAGGCTTGACACATTTGTTGTCGACCGATGAGAAATCATCTTGTTTGATGATTTTCGCCCGTTTTGCGGAGATATAGGCAAGTTTGTACTTCGAGTCGATGACCTCGAGAAGATCGTCGATCGAAGGATATCTAAGGCCTTCGTTGTTTTTGTTTCCCACTTTATCTTTCCTCCATAAGTTTGTTGTACATGTGAATCGATCGTTCCGTCTTTGCATGCTCTGCCCGAATGATCGCATAGATCCTGTCCGCCGCATTGAAGACTTCATCGTTGACAACGATATAGTCGTACTTATAAGCTAGGTCGAACTCTCTTTTTGCTTTTTCGAGCCTTTTTTCGATGTCTGGAGTTCTTTCGGTTCCTCTTACTTGAAGCCTGTCAATCAGTGCCTGACGTGATGGCGGCACGATAAAGATGAAGACAGCTTCCGGCATTTTTTCCCTAACCTGCAAGGCTCCCTGGACTTCAATTTCCATGATAACTTCATTGCCTTCAGCGAGTTTTTTATCAATGAAACTCTTCGGTGTACCGTAATACTCGCCGACAAACTCTGCGTATTCAAGCAACTCATCGTTCGCGATTCTCTGTTCGAACTCCTCGCGAGACACAAAGAAATAATCAACGCCGTTTTTTTCGCCTTCGCGTGGTTTTCTGGTAGTCATCGAAACCGAATAGCAGAAGTTGTTGTCCGGCATCCGAAAAAGCGCTTTGCGGATTGTGCCTTTTCCGACTCCCGATGGGCCGCTCATAACAACTAGTAAGCCGCGTTCGTTCAGCTTCACCGACAGACCCCCTCAAAAAGGATAGATACATTATGGAATATAATACCACATTATCCCAAAATAGTAAATTTATTTTTGCGACCATCTCGTTGTGGTATAATTGTCATGGTGATATTTATGAGTCTTGATGGGCGTTTCATCCACTTTCTCTGTGCCGAACTTAGTGGCGATCTCGCAGGCGGTCGCATTCAAAAGGTCTATCAGTTGAGTCGAACTGACTTTTTGCTCGTGATCCGCAACGATCGGATCACCAACCAACTATATCTTTCTTTGTCAACGACCTATCCAAGGCTTTATCTGACTAAACTTCACTACGACAAGCCGGAAACTCCCAGTGGCTTTTGCATGCTTCTACGGAAACACCTCGAAGGCAGTCTCGTCGAATCGATAACCGCACTAGCGGGGGATCGCATCGTCAAGGTTGCCATCAAAGGTCATGATGATCTAGGCGGGGAAATCAACTACCGTCTTTTTCTGGAAATACTCGGCCGCTATGCCAACCTCGTCCTCACGGATCTCGATGACCGGATCATCGACGCTTTTATTCGGATTGGCCCCTTCGACAATAATCAGCGGACCATCGAAAAAGGAGCGCTCTATCTTCCTCCATTTGACAACAAAACCAATCCCGAAAATCTGGATGAAGCCTTGTTGGTTCTTGAAGGCATGGCTGATATTACTCCCAAAAACTTGATCGCAAACTTTCGCGGCATCTCTCCGCTTTGTGCTAATTACCTCGCCTCACCACCGGCAATGACTTCAATTTCTGATCACTTCACTAGTTTTGTGAAATCTATTAAACCGAAGCCGACACTTGCCCACGTCGACGGCAAGTTGAAGTTCTACTACTTTGATCTGTTCTATGATAATGAAAAAGTTCATTTCCCAACGTTATCCGCCTTGTTGGAGGAGGTCTATGCCGATCTCGGAAGAGAAGAAAGACTGCGTCAAATATCCAAGAATCTTCTCCAGTTCGTCAAACGCGAACTTGAACGCAATCTCGTCAAGTTGGAAAAACTGACAACCGATCTCGAAGTTGCAAGAGGTGCCGATCATCTTCGCCAAAAAGGCGATTTGATCTTGGCCAATCTTTATAACATCAAAAGCCATCAAGATAAACTGATCGCATCTGCTTTCGAGACGGACGCCGTAATCGAGATTCCTCTCGATCCCTTGATGACCCCAATACAAAACGCAAATCAGTACTTCAAACGCTACAAGAAAATGCGAACCTCCGTCGCCCATATCGAAGAGCAAATCAACTTGACCAAACAAGAAATCCGTTATTTCTCCCTTATCGATTCTCAAATTCAATACGCATCCCAGCCAGATCTTGATGAGATCTCCGAAGAACTATCACAACGTGGGTTCACTCGCAAACGGATCGTTCGCCACAAACGCAAACAACCCCGATACGATACCTATTACGACGCCCTTGGCAAAGAGATCCTTGTCGGAAAGAACAATCTGCAAAATGATTTTATCACACACCAGGTTGCCAAACCAGAAGAGTGGTGGTTCCATACCAAGGATTACCATGGCGCCCATGTGGTTGTGAGAGATACCGGAGCACTCCAAGAAACCACGATCAGAACCGCCGCCCAACTAGCCTCCTTCTTCTCAAAGGGGCGCCACTCGGCATCTGTCCCAGTTGACTATACCAAAAAACGTTTCGTCAAGAAAATATTCGGCGAACTCGGCAGCTTTGTGAATTATCAAAACCATAAGACGATTTATATTGACCCGGACAAAGAATTCATCGAGAAACTGAAAAGAAAAACAAAATAAGAAAAGCTGTCGCCAAATAATTGGCGACAACTTTTTACTTTTGATTGATTTCCGCGATGATCATGTCGATGAATTCTTCGGTCTTGACTTTTACTTGCTCATTCTCGCCATATCGTCGGTAAGTCACCGTATCGCTTTTTGATTCCTCATCGCCTAGCACCAATTGATATGGTATCTTCTTCGTTTGCGCCTCACGGATCTTGTATCCCAGTTTTTCATCCCGCAGATCGCTTTCAACACGAAGATTATGCTTCTTAAGCCTTTCAACGAGGTTCAGCGCGTATTCTTTGTGGAAGTCCAAATTGACCGGTATGACTTTGATTTGGATCGGTGCCAGCCAAGTTGGGAAAGCACCCGCATAATGCTCGATCAAAATACCGATGAACCGTTCGATCGAACCGAATAGCGCCCGATGCAGCATAACTGGCCTTTTTTTCTCGCCGTCGGTGTCGATGTAGGTAAGATCGAAACGTTCCGGAAGATTCATATCGAGTTGAATCGTTCCGCACTGCCAGATCCGATTCATCGAATCGCGAAGTTTGAAGTCGAGTTTCGGACCGTAGAAGGCGCCATCACCGGGATTCACCTTATAAGGTTTACCCATCTTGAGGAGCGCATCGGCCAGTGCTTTTTCCGCCTTGTCCCAAGTTGCGATTTCACCAATATACTTTGTATTTGGCCTGGTTGAGAGTTCGATATGATAATCGAGTTTGAATACACCGTAAACATAGTCGAAGAGCCGCACCAATTCCGCGACCTCTTGGACAATTTGACTCTCGGTCATGAAGATATGAGCATCATCCTGGGTGAAGTTGCGAACCCGGAACAAACCGGCAAGGGCCCCGCTCGCCTCGTGACGATGAACCAGTCCCAGTTCTCCGACTTTGAGCGGAAAGTCCTTGTAAGAGTGGATATCGCGTTTATAAACGAGCATCCCTCCGGGGCAATTCATCGGCTTGATCGCATATTCCTGATCATCGATTTTCGAGATATACATGTTCTCCCGGTAATTCTCCCAATGACCGGAAATAACCCACAGATCCTTGTTCAACATGATTGGCGTTTGGATTAGTTTATAGCCTTCTTTGAGATGGGCTTTATACCAGAAATCTTCCAGTTCTCTTCTGAGAATCATACCGTTCGGCAGCCAAAAGGGGAAGCCTGGACCGTATTCGGAAAGCATGAACAGATCGAGTTCGCGACCAAGTTTACGGTGATCGCGTTTTTTCCGCTCTTCAAGCAGTTTGAGATGATTGTCGAGATCAGCCGCACTGAAGAAGGCCGTGCCGTAGACTCTGGTCAATTGTTTGTTTTTTGAGTCGCCGCGCCAGTAAGCCCCGGCAAGCGACAACAACTTGACATGTTTGAGCCATTTGGTCGAAGGAACATGCGGTCCGCGGCAAAGATCGGTGAAACTTGACTGCGTGTAGAGCGAGATCACTTCGCCTTCTGGAAGCTCCCGGATCAACTCCTGTTTATAGGGATCGTCTTTGAAAATGGCAAGGGCTTTTTGCTTATTGACAACAGATCTTGTGATCGACTGATTCTCAGCGACAAGCTTTTGCATCACTTTTTCGATCTTGGGCAAATCACTTTCCGTTAAAACGGTTTCTTTAAGGTCGATATCATAATAGAAACCTTCCTCAATTGCCGGTCCCACCCCAAAACAGGCGTCCGGATAGATGGTCTTGATCGCCTCTGCCATCAGATGAGCAGCCGAATGGCGGAGAATCTCCAAAGCTTCGGGGTCGCTCTCGGTTATGAAGCGAACTTTCGCATCGACGTCAATTTCTCGATTCATGTCGAAAAGCATGTCGTTAACCAAAACGGCAAGGGCTCTTTTTCGAAGCGATGGCGAGATTGCCTCAGCAATTTCGAAGCCACTTGCGCCTTTGGAAAATTCTCTAAGGGAATTGTCCTGAAACATAATCTTGATCATGAAATACCTCCTTAGTAAATAAAAAACCGTCCTTGAAAAGGACGATTGCTCGCGGTACCACCTTTTTTCCAGAATATCTGGCGCTTTAGCCCCATAACGCGGGAAACGGGATCCCTTCCTGGATCCGACTCGGAGGTGGTAATCCCAAACCGCCGCATCGATAGCTTCCACCATCCTATCTTCGCTCTATGTGGCTTATATTGGAGACTTTGTCCTCGTTAACGTCATATATGATTATACAATATATTATATGAGAAAAATCCCGCTTGTCAAGGTGTGCGGTGTGGTTTTTCCGAGATTTCGAACTCGACGGCCAGTTCTCTGATCCGTTCGTAGATTCGATGTGCTTTAGATTTTTCAAGCATCGAGGAATCGGCGGCCAGCGCTTCAATCAAAACTTTCATCTTGATGTTGGATGAGAAAAACGTCGGCAGTTCGTCAAGAACACGATGTTGAAGGATCGGGCCCAAGACTTCGTCGCGAATAAAGCCGCTCGGAGTCTCACCGCCAATATCATCAAGAAACAAGATATCGGTTTTTTTTAGATACTCGATCTTATCTTCAAGCGACCCATGCGAAATCGAGGATTTGAGTTCGCGCACCAAGTCAGGGTAATAGGCGAAAACAATGTTGAACCCTTTTTTGGCGAGTTCGTTGGCGATGATCGCCAAAATATAAGTCTTGCCTGAACCGAAAACTCCGGACAGGTACATACCTTTGATGAAGTTGTCTTTATTGTATTCGGCGACAAACTTGAGAATGTACTTAAGAATCTCTTTTCGTTCGGGACCGATCAGATCAAAATCGTTGATGCTGGCGTTGAATACTTTCTTCGGAACATACATCGCGTCGATCTTGAACTTGCTTTCATCAAGCGTGTTATAGCGGCATTTGGCGTAGGCAAGCGTAATCTCGCCGTTATAGAGATTGAGTTCCGGTGTCATGCCAACCATCGGGAGTTTGCATTCATGGAGTCCTTGGCAAGCATTACAAACATCCTTGGCTTCTTTATAGACAAGGAGATTGTTGATGCCTTGAGCAAGAACATCATGCTTAAGGTCATATTTCAGGGCGAATTGTCTGATCCTTACATCATCGAGCAAGGATTCGATTGCTTCATCGACTTTCAATTCCCCCGGTACCTTCTTAAGGTACTCCGCAATCCGTTTCATGATCGTTTTCCCTTCTATTCGATCGACTTAAGATAGTCTTCGAACCAATCCAACGTTATATCGGGCTTGGTGGATTTATAAGTCTTGCGGGTTGATTTCCCGCTAGTTCTTGATTTTTCATACTG
Organism: Candidatus Izemoplasmatales bacterium; assembly: GCA_028702245.1. GTDB lineage: Bacteria > Bacillota_I > Bacilli_A > Izemoplasmatales > Hujiaoplasmataceae > JAAYZB01. The sequence continues at coordinate 5,591 of JAQVPE010000001.1, read as the reverse complement.
AGCTCGCAAATGATCGACATATTCAAGAGCGGTCTTGGCGTCGTTGATCTGATTATGCTTCCAGTTCAAGCCGACTTTCTCAAAATAATCATACCCAGGCAAAATCCCGTCTTTGATCTTGGCAATATACGCGAGCAAGACATTCACTACTCCCGGATTGAGCCCGATATCATCGATCAATCTTTCGACGATGCGAAGATCCGCAGCGGAAGCGCGACCCCCGCCCATCTCTTTCAAGATGGCGATCGGAGAGGTCTGAGCCAGTCTTTCGTGCGGTTCTAAGGGCAAATTCCTGTTTTCGGGAACCGGCGCTATTTTTTCTGATTGGTGGTTTCGTTCCTGACGGAACTTATAATGCTCACGGGCAAGTTCTACCAATTTTCGAATATCGAGACGCCGCTCGTCATCTACCGAGCGCCGATAGATCTCACTGATTTCTAGTTCGTCTAGTTGATAAACAAAGTGCAATGTCGAGATCTTGTTTTTGACATATTCACTGAGTTCACTCGGATCAAATACCGTTTCCGGAAGACTTTCTTTTAGTAGTCGCCAGTCAAAAACGTCGTTTTTGGTTTTGAGAGGCATTGACCGAAGTGGATTCATCAGGTCAGCTTCTTGAGGAGAGTCCTCGATACTTAAAGGGGGAAACACCTCATCAAAAGCCTTGGTTATCTGAAAGTATCCCTTTTTGCTAGGAGCCTTGATTTTGAAGACCTGGATCAGTTTCTTGAACCGTTCCTTGGTGATCGCGCCAAGCAGATACTGGCCGAGAATCCCATCGTTGACAAAACTTTGAGCCGACAGCGGCGACTTGAGTTCATAAATAAAGCGATCTTCAAGGTAGAAAGTATCGAGCAATCCAACAGCCTCGAGCTTATGGCGGTCGGATTCGATGTCTTCAAGCTTACGGTTCAGGATCGACTCCAAATCTTGATGCAGATATTCCTGGGAAGTCAGGTTCTGCTTGTCCATCAATTCTCGTAAAGTCAAATATAGGCCAAAAGCAAAAAGGCCGATGATCGGCTGATAAAGAAGCGTTAGCGCCTGATAATCAGCGCTGGTAATGCTACCGTTTGCGTAAACGATGAAGCGGTCAGTCCTTCTGACTCTGTCCAAGAGGATACCTCCTAAGGATGTAAGGAAACGCCTTTAAATCTTAAGGAAGAATCGAGAAATGCATATAGCTCTAAAGCTCGTTTTTTGGGTTTGTTCATTCCCATTAAGCCAAAAACATTGACTTTGATATCGATTCCTGATTCCTGTGGCGTGATCTGAGTAACTGTGATGATCATATCAAAACCATTGCCGAGCATATAGAGTTCGCCGTGAACGGGATTGACATTTTTTAAATCGAGATTTTCAGCTTCAGCGTATTTTTTGAGCGCCTCAAGACACTGGTTAAAACTGTTGCGATAGTATTTTGTCCTGAGGTCCGGATCTCGATGGAGTTCTCTGGTTTCACAAGTTGTCGAGAAAAAACTGAGAATTGACATGTCATTCACTCCTTAAGGCGTCAAGCACCATTTTGAATTGTTTTTTGGTTTCTTTGACCGATCCTGAGTTATCGATAGTATAATCGGCCAGCTTGCGCTTTTCTTCAAGAGACATTTGCGCGGCTATTTTCAATTTGGCGTATTCGCCAGGTATTTGATCTCGGAGCATTAGCCGCCTTGTCTGGACTTCCTGATCGACAAAGACACAGATAGTTATGTCACAGAGTTTATCGGTGCCGCTTTCAAAGAGCAGCGGAACGCTCAATACTACATATTTTTCTCCGGCATTTCGAAATTGCTCGATCTCGATTTTTACTGCCTTTTCCACAGCTGGATGTGTCAGTTGGTTTAATCTCACGCGGAAATCATTATCAGTGAAAACCACTTGACCAAGTTTATGCCAGTCTATTTGTTTATTTCCGTCAATACAATACGGGGGGACAAAATCGAGTAATTTCTGATAGAGGGATCCCCCTGGAGTTGCTAGACGCTTATAAACCGAATCGGCTTCGATCAAAGGAAAACCCGCGTCGATGAACCAGTTAGCCACAAGACTTTTGCCGGAAGCGATGCCCCCGGTCAGGCCGATGATTTTCACAAAAAGATCTCCATTATTTCTGACAAGAGGGGCAATAGTAGGTGCCTCTACCGCCAACTCTGGTCTTTTCTATCGAGTTACCGCATTTAAGACATGGCAAGCCTTTGCGGGTATGAACGTTCAATTCGTTTTGAAATCGGCCACTAACTCCAAGACTGGAAGTATAGCTGCGGATTGTCGTGCCGCCTAGGTTGATCGCTTTTTCGAGAACCTTCCGGCAGTTCTTGGCGATCATCCCCGCTTCTATTCTTGAAACATCCTTCCCGGGCCGTCTTGGATCTAGACCCGACAAGAACAAGACCTCATCGACATAGATATTACCGAGGCCGGCAACGATCTCTTGATCGAGAAGCAATGATTTGATCGGTCTTGTCGATTTATATATTTTATCATATATATACGAATCAGTAAAGTCACTACCGAAAGGCTCTTTACCAAGCTTCTTGATTCCCTCTACTTCCATCTCGGTGCCCTCGGGTACGATTTCCATCGTTCCGAACTTGCGAACATCATGATACCTGAGCGTTGATTGATCGGTAAAAGAGAAGATTATGTGCTCGTGTTTTTGGTAAGGCTCAGAAAAAGGTTTCAAAAAGAATTTGCCTTCCATCCGTAAATGGACAATCAAGACAACTCCCGCGAAGTGGAAAAACAAGTACTTTCCGTAACGCCCGATATTTCTCAATGTATTTCCGATCAAAGCCTGTTTAAAACTTTCAGCGTCTTGGTTTTTGATCAATTTACCGTAGATCACTGTGACATCGGCGATGGTTTTGCCAACAATCTGCTGTTTCAGTGTTTCTTTTACCGTTTCAACTTCAGGCAACTCAGGCATTGTCTTTCACCTCAAACAGATCTTCGCCGAAGGCAGCCTCGACAAGCATCGGAACATTCGTTTCTACAGCGCTTTGCATTGTATCTACAACCATTTTCTTGGCTTTCTCAACTTCGGACTTTGGCACCTGCAAAACAACTTCGTCATGGATTTGTAACAACATCTTCATTTTCGAACCCGACTCTTTGATCGCCTTTGCAAGTTTGACCATGGCAATCTTCAAAATATCGGCAGCACTGCCTTGGATTGGGGCGTTCATCGCCATCCTCTTACCAAATTCCCGGGTTTGAAAATTATTCGAATTGAGTTCGGGAATATATCTTCTGCGATTCATCATCGTTTTCACAAAGCCCTCGGTTTTGGCTTGGGCAATAGTCTGTTCCATGAACACCTTGATTTCGGGGTAGTTCTCATAGTAGTTTCTAATGAAGGCTTCTGCTTGTTTAGGCGGTATCTTCAAATCCTCAGACAAACCCCAGGTCGTTTTACCGTAGATGATCCCAAAGTTGACCGCTTTGGCTGCGCGTCTTTCATCGGGAGTAACGTTGTCTTTTTTAAAAATCAGTGAAGCTGTATGTGTGTGAACGTCTTCGTTATTCTTAAAAGCATCTTTCAAATGTTTGACGTCGGCCATCTCGGCAAGGACCCTCAGTTCAATTTGCGAGTAATCGGACGACAGCAACAAACAGTCTTCATCGGCGACGAAGACTTTTCGGAGCTCGCGGCCTTCCTCGGTCCGAATCGGGATGTTCTGCAGATTCGGTTCTATCGAAGAAAGCCTACCCGTTTGGGTTTCTGCTTGTTTGTAAATGGTGTGGATCCGGCCATCGCCTTTAAGCGAAAGGGCGCTCGATAAGCCCTCGAAGTATGTCCCGTAAAGCTTTGTGAGCGTGCGATAGTCGATAATATATTGGACTATCGGATGAAAACCTTCCAGTTGTTTCAATACAGATATATCGGTGGAATAACCAGTCTTGGTCTTTTTATAGTAGGGCAAGTTGAGTTTCTCAAACAAGATTGTTCCCAGTTGACGGGTGCTGTTGATATTGAGATCGCTTTCGCCTGCCTGAGTACGGATTTCTTTTTCCAGCAAGGAGATCCGCTTGTTGAGATCTTCGCCAATCGACTTCAATTTGATAATATCGATTTTGATTCCTGTCCATTCCATTTCGGCAAGGATTTTCGCCAGCGGTATCTCGACTTCAACGAGAAGCTCTTCTTGATCCTGAAACTTGATTTTTTCAAGAATGGGATCTTTCAACTTATAGATCGCTTGCGCTTTCTTGACTGCTTGCCTTTGATAGATCGGTTTCTCAGGAAGCCCGTATTTAGCGCCTTTTCCATAGATCTCTTCGTCATAGGCGACATCGTTATATGCAAACGCGCTCGCAATAGCCCGAAAATCGTCCTGGGTCAAGTTGGGATTGACGAGATAAGCTGAAAGTAACAGATCAAACACAAACCCGTCGCTTTCGATATCCTCCCAAAGCAAGCTAGCTTTGAGCGCCTTGAGATCGAAAACGTATTTTTCTTTTAGGGGATCCTTCAACCAATCGCGAAAATCCTTGTCGCCAGAGGCAACCTCAAAGGGGACGTAAAAACTATTCTTGCCGTCATATAGACCAAAGCCTAGTTTCTTTGCGGTATGATAATTGGTTCCGAAAAGTTCAAGATGAAGTCCCATCGGCGATGTGAGGATTCGACTTGGATGATCATTGATAATAACGTATTCAGCTTCCGCTTTAGCGGCTTTGACATCTTGGCTTTTCAAGTTCAATTTGCGGATAAACGAGTGAAACTCAAGCTTTTGATAGAACGCAGTCAATTTCTCGGGATCCTCGTTTTGAAGAGTGAGTTCATCAACTTTGAATTCATTGGGAAAATCGATGAGGATCGTCGCCAATTGTTTTGAAAACCTAGCTTTATCGGCATAAGTTATCAAATTTTCTTTGAGTTTGCCCTTGAGCTCTTCGGTATGTTCGAGAATCGACTCCAAGTCATTGTAAGTCTGTAATAGTTTGACGGCGGTCTTGTCGCCGATTCCAGGAACGCCAGGGATATTGTCGGAAGGATCTCCGACCAAGCCTTTATAATCAGTCATTTGGGAGGGTTTGATCCCCATTGTCTCATACAGTTGTTTGGAATCGTAAACGGTCGCGTCCGAGAACCCCCGTTTAGACACCATTTGAACGACGTTGTCGTCAATCAGTTGCATCAGGTCCCGATCATTGCTGAAAATGATGATTTGATCAAACTCCGGCTTTGCATGATGGGCAAAATAGCCGATGATGTCATCGGCTTCATAATGATCTGTTTCATAAAACTTGATGTTGGCGGCATCAAGATACTCGCGCATGAGTGAAAACTGCATGATAAGTTCGGAGGGTGTCGGTTTTCTTGTCCCCTTGTATTCGGGATATTGTTGGTGCCGGAAGGTCTCACCTTTGGCGTCGAGTGCGACCAAGACATGGCTGAAGTCCATTTTAAGAATTGCTTGAATTCCCATAACAAAGCCATAGATCGCGTTGGTGTAGACGCCTTGCGAGTTTTGCATCAAATTGCCAACTCCCGCTGTCGCATAATATGATCTGAAAAGGAGATTATAGCCATCGATCAAAGCCAGTTTCTTCATTCGTTCACCCCGTGCTTCCCGTATCGTATCCAA
>JAQVPE010000100.1 GCA_028702245.1 Candidatus Izemoplasmatales bacterium | reverse complement strand
CGTTGCCGGCATCAGAACGCCAAAGCCCATTTCGGAGCTTCAGAAAGACAACCCTGAAATTTATCGGCAGTTTCATGAGATTTCGAGCAAACTTGAAGCCCATTACCGCGACATGCAGTATATGGAGTTCACCATCGAAAAGGGCAAACTCTATATGTTGCAGACAAGGAATGGCAAGCGCACCGCACAGGCTGCCTTAAAAATCGCAATTGACCTCGTTGAGGAAGGATTGCTGAGCGAAACAGAAGCCCTTTTGAAAGTTGAACCCAAACAACTCGATTCACTTCTCCATCCCCAGTTTGACCCTTCAGCGCTCAAGAAAGCGAAAGTCATCGCGACCGGCCTCAACGCCTCTCCAGGAGCCGCAACCGGACGCGCCGTCTTTACAGCCGAACGCGCACAGGAACTGGCAAAAAAAGGTCAGCCGGTTATCTTGGTTCGCCAAGAAACCTCGCCCGAAGACATCGAAGGCATGGCTGTCGCCAAAGGCGTTCTTACCAGCCGTGGCGGAATGACTTCGCACGCTGCCGTTGTCGCAAGGGGCATGGGCACCTGCTGTGTCGCCGGAGCCGGCAAGATCAAGGTTTACGAAGAAAAACGTTATTTCGAAGTCAATGGACAGAAGTATAATGAAGGCGACTTCATCTCGCTTGACGGTTCTACAGGAAACATCTACGGCGAACAAATCAAAACTGTCGACGCTTCCGTTTCCGGTGATTTCGCGAAGTTGATGGCTTGGGCGGACAAGTATCGCGCTCTCAAGGTCAGAACCAACGCTGACAATCCCAGAGATGCCAAGCAGGCATACGCCTTTGGCGCCGAAGGCATCGGCCTTTGCCGGACCGAACACATGTTCTTTGAAGCGGACCGGATTCCCGCTATGCGCGAAATGATCGTCGCCAACAATGTCAAAGAACGCCAAGCCGCTCTTAACAAGCTCTTGCCAATGCAAAAGCAGGACTTCATCGGTCTTTATGAGGCGATGCAAGGCTATCCAGTCACAATCCGTTACTTAGATCCGCCATTGCATGAATTTCTCCCGACCGAAGATGAAGACATCGCCGAGCTAGCCAAAGATATGGGCATCACCTTTGACGAGCTAAAAGCAACTGTCATCAGCCTCCACGAGACCAACCCGATGCTCGGACATCGTGGCGTCAGATTGTCGATAACCTATCCCGAGATCGCCGTCATGCAGACGACTGCCGTTATTGAAGCTGCCATCGATGTCAACAAACGCGGTATGCATGTCGCTCCCGAAATCATGATCCCGCTTGTCGGCGAAATCAAGGAATTGAAATATGTCAAGGATATCGTCATTAAAACTGCCGATGAGATCATCAAAAAGAACAACGTCAAACTTGACTACCTCGTCGGAACAATGATCGAGATCCCCCGCGCAGCGTTGCTCGCTGATGAGATCGCTACCGAAGCCGAATTCTTCAGTTTCGGCACCAACGACCTCACCCAGATGACTTTTGGCTTCAGCCGTGATGATTCCGGTAAATTCCTTGCGGATTATTATCAGAAGAAGATTTTTGAAAGCGATCCTTTCGCCCATGTCGATCAAAAAGGCGTTGGCAAACTGATGGATTTGGCCTGCAAACTCGGCAAGTCCGTTCGCCCCGATCTGAAACTCGGCATCTGTGGCGAACACGGTGGCGATCCCGCCTCGGTCGAGTTCTGCCATGATATCGGTCTCAGTTATGTGTCTTGCTCGCCGTTTAGAGTTCCCCTTGCGAGACTAGCAGCCGCACATGCCAATATCAAAAGACCCCGAAAATAAGCTCGATTGACCCTTAGCAGGCATATTATATGCCTGCTTTTTTTGTCGGCTCGGTTGACAAAGCGTTTTTCATTATATATAATGAAACTGTACTTGGATGGTTGGAAATCACTCACCCGCGACCTACAGTATCAGAAAGGGAGTCAAGGCCTTCCTGGTGTTGAAAGCCTATTTGATTAGGAATCCTGAAGGGAATGCAAGAGACGCCCACCTTGGGGTAGATGTTTGTCTGCTCGAGTGATTTCCAACTGTTCAAGTATTTTTTTATACTCTTGCTTAGGAGGATCAATATGAGTCAACTTTTAAAGAAACTGACAATGCTGGAAGGCATTCCCGGCAACGAACAAGAAGTCCGCACCTTTATGCGCGAACAGGCGGCAAACAAAGCTCAAATTTCGCTAGACAAACTCGGATCGGTCGTTCTTGAAAAGATCGGAACCGATCCATCAATCAGGATCATGGTTGCCGGTCATCTCGACGAGATCGGTTTCATGGTTTCCGAGATCACCAAAGATGGCTATCTCAAGTTCATCCCTGCCGGAGGCTGGTGGGGTCATGTCGTATTGAGTCAACAATTCACCGTCACAACCAGAAGCAAACGCAAGATCCGCGGTGTTGTCGGCTCCAAACCACCCCATATCCTCTCGGTGGAGGAACGGAAGAATGTGGTCGAGATCAAAGACATGTTTCTTGATATCGGCGTTCCCTCGAAAAAAGCTGCCGAAGCATTGGGAATCGAGATCGGCAATATGATCACTCCGGCAATCGAATTTCAAAAACTCGCCAACAAAAAGTACTTGCTCGCCAAAGCCTTCGACAACCGTGTCGGCATCGGCGTTGTTTTGGAGGTATTGGACCTTTTGGCTTCTAATGAGCATCCAAACGCCTACTACGGTGTCGGAACCGTTATGGAGGAAGTGGGACTCCGCGGCGCCCAGACCGCTAGCAATCTCGTCGATCCTGACATCGGCATCGCGATCGACGTCACCATTGCGACCGACTATCCCGGCGGCAACAAGGAAACCTGTCTTGGCAAAGGCCCCTGCTTGATGATCTACGACAGTTCCATGGTCGGCCATGTCGGTTTACGTGAACACGTCGTCAAAGTCGCCGAGGAAAACCATATTCCTTATCAACTATCATATTTGACCCGGGGCGGAACCGATGCCGGCAAGATGCATTTGACGAAGACGGGATGCCCCAGCATCGCCATCTGCATTCCCGCCCGCTATATCCATTCGCACACCTCGATCATTCATGAGGATGATTATGACGAGACCGTCAGACTAGTTTATGAACTGATCAAATCCCTTGATAAAGACAAGGTAGCTAAGATCACCTATCAATAATCGAGATTCTTCTCAGCCCCTGGCACTTGCGCCATCTTGCTTCAGGTGATAAAATGAAATCGGTGATAAAATGCTTAGAATCATATCCGGCAATCGCAAGGGTGCCTTGATCCACGAGGTTGACCGTGCCAAAACGCGGCCGACAACCGACAAAAATAAAGAGATGGTCTTCAACACGATCGGTCAGTATTTTTCCGGTGGCGTTGCTCTCGACTTGTTCGCCGGCAGCGGATCACTGGGGCTTGAAGCTTTGAGTCGCGGGTTTCAGAGTTGCCATTTTGTGGACAGTTCGCCCGAAGCGGCGCTAACAATTCGGAAAAATTTACAAAAACTTCGCTTCCCTTTGGGTGAAATTGCTTTCATCCACGAGGAAGATGTGGTTCGCTTTTTAAGTAAAGAACACCTTCTGAAGTATGATCTGATAATGATTGACCCGCCATATGCCTCATCGGAATACGGTTTCATCATGGATGCTATTGCCGCAAATGACCTCCTGAGCGATTCGGCCCAAGTTGTTGTCGAGACGATTAGAGACAAACAGCTTGAAGCCAGTTATGGCAATCTCGTTCTTTACCGCAAGAAACCATCGGGGCATTCCAGCTTTTATTTCTACCGCTATCAACCAAGTCACAAAGACTAAGGGAGAACAAATATGAAAATCGGTTTTTATCCCGGCAGTTTTGACCCGATCACCTTTGGCCATCTCGATATCGTCGAAAGAGGAGCGAAACTATTCGACAAACTCTATGTCGCCGTTTCGGCAAACCCCAACAAGACAACGATGTTCTCTGCCAAAGAGCGTCTCGATCTCGTCAAGGAAGTCGTTAAGGACATTAAAAACGTCGAGGTCTTCCAGGCGACAAAACTGACAGTCGAACACTGCCGCGACTTGCATGCGACCCATATTCTCCGCGGACTTCGGGCAGTAACAGACTATGACTATGAGTTTCAACTCACCAACTTCAACCGGCAGATCGCCTCTGACATCGATACTGTGTTTTTAATGACGGAAGGCAAGTATTCCTATCTGTCTTCGTCTTCGGTTCGCGAGCTCGCCCTCTTTGGAGGCGATGTCTCTCCCTTCGTGCCCGAATCCGTCAAAATCGCTATCGACAAAAAAATCGCAAATCGCTGAAACCGTCAAGATTCTTGGCGGTTTTTTCTTGCTTTATAGATTATAGGATATCTATCTGCTATAATTAATGCTTGAGGTGACACCTATGATAACACGCTCGCCATTGCCTCTGTTCAAAATCACGAAAATCACTGAAGGCATCCATATCATCAAACCCAGCGACCCCTCCGTCAGCGAGGGTGTCATTATCAAACAGTATGGCGGCAAATTTGTCCTTTTCGGTTATCTTCCGGGGACAACTTTTATCGATATCGTTCGTTCAGTTGCCATGGTTGCGTCAATCGATCAGATCGAGGCCATCATCCTTTCTGAAGTCGACTACCCTTTCATGACTAGTCTCAGCGAAACCGAGTTGATGACCAAATCATTGAAAGTCGTCGTTAACACAAATGAATACGATGGTCTTCTTGAAAACGCAGGCAAGATCAAGTTGTTGC
>JAQVPE010000099.1 GCA_028702245.1 Candidatus Izemoplasmatales bacterium | reverse complement strand
GGATGCCGCGAATGTGATTCCCTCGGAAGCGCATATCCTTTGTAACCTTCGCACCCATCCGATCCAGGACATCAACGCGACTGTCCAGGTGCTTGCCAAGATCGCTCGGAAGTATGACATCGACTGTGAAATCATCGAAGGAAGAGAAGCGACGCCGATCGTCAACACGAAAGGCGTTGCCTACAACTACCTTCTGAACCAAATCAACAAGAATTTCCCTGACGTCCTAGTTTCACCTTACATCATCTTCGGCGGAACCGACGCCCGCTTCTTCACGAAGATCACGGATGCCGCCCTCAGGTTTTCTCCGGTCAGGGTTACAAACGACGATCTCAAAAAAATGCATGGGATCGATGAGTGTATCGAAGTCAGATCACTCGCGGAAGCTGTGGTTTTCTACAAGAGTTTCATGAAAGATTTCCAGACAATCGAGGAAGCGAATTGATAATAGCGGCGATCCCGCTATTTTCATTTTGAATAAGTGGACAATAGACGGTCTTTCTGCTATAATTTATAAAGGCACAAAGTCATTCCATTAAGCGATGGAATATTCTAGCACGATCAAGGAAGGCGCAGTTATTATGGTCAAAATCGGACAGTACAACCATTTATCGGTACTTCGCGAAACTCCGATCGCCTTTTTGCTAACCGATGGTTCTGAGGAGATCTTTCTGCATAAGAAAGAAGCGGAAAGAAGTTATCTTCCAAGTGAAACCATCGATGTTTTTGTGTATGTCGACAACTTAGGCCGCAAGACCGCCTCGACGAAGAGGCCGTTCATCACCATCGACCAAGCGGCTTTCTTAGAGGTTAAGAGCAGCAACTTCGACTATGGCGTTTTTCTAGGAAACAACCTGATCAAAGACTTGTTGCTGTCGAAAGACGATTTGCCGCTTAAACTTGACTTATGGCCCCAGCCGGGCGATTTTCTGTTTGTGACGATGAAAGAGAAGAAGGATCATCTTTTTGCCAAATTGTTGGGTCGAAAAGAAATCTTTCGTTACTTCGACGATCCTTTGCCCATGGTCGAAATGGATGAGACAGAGGCCTACGTCATGTATTTAGTCGATGAGGGCATCGTCGCCTTTACGCTTCTAGGACAGGAAATCTTTATCCATAAGAATAACTTGCGAAAAGGTTACCGTTTGGGTGAGCTTATTCGTCCAAAAATCGTCAGAGTCGCCTCGAATCATGAGTACACCGGTACCCTGATTGAGCAAAAGGAGACGATGATCGAAAGCGATGGTCAAATCATCCTTGACTATCTCACCAACCATCAAGGCAAGATGAGATTCACCGATAAATCAAGCGCTGAAATGATCCAGTCGGTATTCAAGATGAGCAAGTCCGCTTTCAAAAGAGCGCTTGGATCGTTGTACAAACAGGGCTTAGTCGAACTCGACAGTGCGGAAACAAGACAAATCAAAAAATAACGAGGTGTGAATAATGGGAAGAGCCCATGAAGTAAGAAAAGTTGCCATGGAAAGGACCAGTTTGATGAAAAGCAAACTGTACTCCAAGTTTGGCAAAGAAATATATATGGCCGCCAAGACCGGCGGTCCTGATCCCGATAGCAACCTAACGCTCAAACGCGTAATCGAACGGGCTAAGCAAAGCCAGGTCCCGGGCGATGTGATCAAACGCAATATCGAAAAATCAAAAGGCGGTTCCGGAGAAGACTACTTTCCCGTCCGCTATGAAGGCTTCGGCCCCGGAGGCTCGACACTTATCATCGAATGTTTGACCGACAACGTCAACCGAACCTTCGGTGATGTCAGAATCTGTTTTACTAAAACCGGGGGAAAACTCGGCGTCGCCAACAGCGTTTCCCATATGTACCAATACGTTTCTTTGATCAGTGTCAAAGGTGTTGACGAAGAAACGGCGCTTGAGGCTTTGGTCGAAGCCGAAGTTGAAATCGAAGACATCGAATCCGAAGAAGAAGTCGTTTCCGTGATCGGCGCACCTTCCGACCTCGACAAGATCAAAGACGCCTTGGTCGCAACCGGAAACGAACTCGAATTCCTCGTCGACAAGGTGACTTACATTCCCCAGGAATACATCGATCTTGACGATGATGACCTTGGGAGGTTCCAGAGATTTCTGGCGATGACCGATGAACTTGATGATGTTCAGGAAGTCTATCATAACGTCAATCTCCCAAATGATTTTTAATAAGGTTTCTCGTGGCGTTTTTTCTGAGCAGACTCAAAGATTGGCCGGTTTCAGATACCAAAAACGTCGCTAAATATGTTATAATTATCATTGAGGTGCACAGATGAATCTACCGAATAAATTAACGATTTCAAGAATCATCATGATCCCGCTTCTGATTGCTGTTTATCTATTGAGAAGTTTGCTTCCAAATGCCTATTTGTGGGTAATGGGAATCATTTTTCTCGTTGCATCTCTAACAGATTACTTTGACGGAGCGATCGCTAGAAAAAGAAACATTGTCACCACATTCGGAAAATTCATGGATCCTCTCGCTGACAAACTGCTGGTTTTGACTGCGCTTCTGATTCTCTCTGACAACTATTTCTATCAGGCGCAGATGTGGATGCCTTTTTGGTTTGTCGTCATCATTCTCGCCCGCGAGCTGATTGTGACTTCAATTCGCCTTGTCGCCGTCGGCGAGGGAAAAATCATTGCGGCGTCATCGCTTGGGAAGTTCAAAACCGGTTCGACAATGGTCGCCATTTTATGGTATTTGTTCCTCATGGGACTTAATATCGCCTGGATCAACGTCATCGGCTGGGCTTTAATGGGGATTGCCCTATTATTCACGATCATATCCGGATTTGACTATTTCTGGAAAAACCGAAAACTAATTTTTGAATCGATCTAAAAAGAATCGCTCCCTCACTTGCGTATTATATGTAAGAGACCTGAGGAGAACTGGAGGCCGCCATGGCAGATGAAAACAGAAAGAAAAGCCTAGAAATAGCGCTTAAGGAAATCGAAAAAGAATACGGAAAAGGCGCCGTTATGATCCTTGGTGAAGCTGCGTCGACGATGAACGTCGAGTCTATTTCCTCGGGATCGATTGCCCTAGACGCCGCTCTTGGCGTCGGCGGATATCCGCGCGGAAGGATCATCGAGATCTTCGGTCCGGAATCATCCGGAAAAACAACCTTCGCCCTTCATGCGATCGCCGAAGTTCAGAAGCGTGGAGGCTATGCCGCCTTCATCGATGCGGAACACGCTCTCGACCCGGTCTATGCCAAGGCCTTGGGCGTTGATATCGATTCTTTGATTTTATCCCAGCCCGATACCGGCGAACAAGGACTTGAAATCGCCGAGGCTCTCATTCGGAGCGGCGCCGTTGATATTATGGTCGTCGATTCGGTCGCGGCACTCGTGCCGGAAGCCGAAATCCGCGGCGAGATGGGTGACAGCCATGTTGGATTGCAGGCTAGGCTTATGAGCCAAGCGATGCGAAAACTTTCAGGAGTACTATCAAAGTCACAGTGTATCGCGATTTTCATCAACCAGATCCGCGAAAAGGTCGGCGTCATGTTCGGCAATCCGGAAGTGACCCCAGGGGGTAGGGCTTTGAAGTTTTACGCTTCTGTCAGGCTCGAGATCCGCAGAGGCGAACAAATGAAGGACGGAACTGCGTTCATTGGCAATCAAGCAAAAGTCAAGGTTGTCAAAAACAAGGTGGCAGCCCCCTTCAAATCATGCGTAATCGACATCATCTTTGGCAAGGGGATCTCCAAATCTGGAGAAGTTGTCGATTTGGCTGCCGAGCTGGACATCATCAAAAAGAGCGGAGCCTGGTATGCGTACAAAGACCAGAAAATCGGACAAGGCCGTGAAAATACCAAGAAATACCTTGAAGATAATCCCGATCTGTTTCGCGAACTGACGGAACTTGTCAGAGAACGACTAAACATAAATTAAGAAGACCCTCGCGGTTTTCTTTTTTTTGAGAAATAATTTTTGACTATCATGATAATGTATAATATAATGTAATAGTAATATTTGCGTATTAACAGCATGGAGATTATTCGTCGACTTGCTCTTATATACCAAAAACTTAATAAATGGAGGTAATAATATGGATCCCGTAATTATTATTTCCAGTTTGCTTGGAGGCTTGTTGGCAGGCTTTCTTATCGGATACCTCGTTCGCGTTGCGGCCGTCGAAAAAGGGTTCCAAACAGCCAAGAACAAAGCCCAAAACCTCATTGATGAAGCCAATGCACTTGCGGAAAAAATCAAAAAAGAGAAACTCCTAGAAGCGAAACAAGAGATTTACAATCTGAATTTGGAAAACGATAAACTAATCAAGGAAAAGCGTTCGATGGTAACCGACCTGGAACACAAGGTCAATCAACGCGAGGAAATGCTTGAACGCCGTTCAGCCAATCTTGATAAGCGGGAACTGAATTTGGATCGTAAGGAAGAAGTGCTCGACGAAAAGAAAAAAGCTCTCGAAGAGAAAAACAGCAAATTGGACAATGTTATCACTGAACAAAACACAAAACTGCTAGAAATAGCCAATTTCACAGAAGAACAAGCTCGAACCGTTATCATGGAACGGGTCGAAAAAGACATGGCGGTCGAGATTGACCGTTATTTGCGCGACCAAGAAGACACCGCCCGCATGGAAGCGCAAAAAACAGCCAGAGAGATCATCTCCCAGGCTATTCAAAAATACGCACAAGACGTCACCTCCGAATCGACCGTCTCGGTTGTCACCTTGCCCAATGACGAGATGAAAGGTCGGCTGATTGGTCGTGAAGGCCGCAACATCAGAGCCATCGAGGCTCTGAC
>JAQVPE010000098.1 GCA_028702245.1 Candidatus Izemoplasmatales bacterium | reverse complement strand
GCTCTTCCGATCTCATGAAGAGATTTTCCTCGCAGAAATCGATATCATAAGCGGCAGATTGCTTTCAAAGAGAAAGCCAATCTGGGGCGGTACCGGCGGGAACAACCCCGAAGGGCCACACTTGTATAAAATTAATGCTTATTATTACTTACTGATCGCCGAAGGCGGCACCGAACATGGACATATGGTCACGATCGCCAGAAGCAAAAACGTTGATGGCCAATACGAATCTTGCCCACACAACCCGGTTCTAACAAACAGGGGAACACGCTTGCCAATCAAAGCCGTCGGCCATGCCGACCTTATCGAAGATCAAAACGGCAACTGGTGGGCTGTATGTTTAGGAATCAGACCGATTTCCTATCCGTTCAGACACAATCTGGGAAGGGAGACATTTCTCACGCCTCTATGTTGGGATGATGACGGGTGGCCACGATTTGGATATGATGGTCATTTACATGAAGAAGTTGAGACCGAACTATTGCCACTAATAAATAGTGACATAGAAGAGCAAAATCATTTCTCGAATTATTATATCGACTTTTGTAAACAGAAGCCTGATCATAGTTGGAATACCATCTATAACCCTATAGATGGGTTGTGGGAATCAACCAAGAGCGGGCTTGCGTTTTACGGAAACGAAAACAGCATCATGGAAGCTAAGCCCATGGCATGGCTTGGAAAAAGACAACAACATCATGAGTGCATCGTTAAAACGAAGTTGTCATTTTCGCCTGCTTATGACAATGATGAAGCTGGACTCGCGGTTTATTTGAACAATCGTCATCACTATGAGATAGCTTTGACCAGACTCAATCAAAAGCGATTCCTCATCCTGAGAAGACAAATTGGCTCGTTATGGAAAATCGAAAATGTCCATGAATACAACTCCGACAAAGTTGAACTGATTATTGAAGCGAATAAACATTCTTATATTTTCAAGTATGACGACGGCATTAAGGAAACAATTCTTGGCAGTGGCGAAACAGCATATCTGACGACCGAAGTGGGCGGTGTCTTTACCGGTAACTTCTTCGCCTTGTATGCCTCAATTCACACCGATATGAATCGATCACCGGCCTTTTTCTCAGGCTTTGAATATTTAGTGACAACCTAGAGCATCCATCTATATTTATTAATGAATTATGCGGATCAAAAAGGTCCGTGTTTTTTTATTTATTTATATATCAATAGCGGGACAATTCCTTAGCTGAATTAAATGTCTAATTTTTGGTGTATTTTGTGTCTGAATTAGTCGGTATTTTATTGTTGTTCAATTTAGTAAAATATAGTATATAAAGCGTTTTCATTAGCAACAAAAAAAATAAGAATAAGGAGAAGAATAATGAAGAAATCTTTTGGTTTACTGCTTTTTGTTTTGTTCGCTTCGTTTGCTATAGTCGCATGTGACGAAGCAACGACAGCAGCACCGACAACAGCAGCACCGACAACAGTTGCGCCGACAACGGCAGCACCGACAACTGTCGCACCAACAACTGTCGCACCGACAACTGTCGCACCGACAACAGTGCCGACAACAGCAGCACCGACGACAATTCCGCCAACAACCGAGGCTACTACGGCGGCTCCAACGACATTCTCACCAGCTATTGATTCCTATCTGTCGTTTGCAGCATCAGACTGGGCGGTTGCATATTGGGCGCCGGGAGATGAGACCAACACAGCTGAAGTGGTCGCCACCAACGCGCTAGTTAATGGCTACGGCACATACACCGTATCACTTGATTTCACAGGTGTTACCGGTGGCAAGGCTAATGGTTTTGCTTTTCTCGCCGTTATGATTGACGATGGCGAAGCTAACCTGCCCGGTTCTTACATGACCATTGACGAAGTGCTCATCAACGGCGTGGAAGTGACAAATTTAGGATCGACTTACACTTCATCTGATGATGAGATCGTAACTCGGACCAATTTGTACAATACATGGGTTAGTGGAACCGTGGAAGGACGTACCGCAGATGGCAGATACTTAGATATCACCGCCGTTCCTCTCGATGTTTCGACCTATACCGATGTCACCAGCATCTCGGTTACCTACACTATTGTTGAGGGGCTCGAAATCGCTCCGCAAGCATATTTGCAGTTTGCTGATAATGATTGGGGAGAAGCACAGGCGTGGTATGATGGTTTTGCCGAATCCAATGTTGAAGTTGATGGATATGGACAATACACCCTATCTTTGGATTTCACCGGAACGACAAACGGATACGCCAACGGCATCGCTTTCTTCGATGTGGAGATCAGCAACGGAGAAATCTTCTATCCGAAAAGCGCAATGACAATTGATTCAGTAGTAATCAATGGAATCCCATTGGCAATCGGCCTTACCTACACAACTACCGACAATGATAATGATACGCGTGTCAATCTATTCAATTCATGGGTCGGCACGATTGAATCCGGTCGAACAGCTGACGGAATAATCGAAGGCATATCGGCAATACCGGTTGACGCTTCAGGCATCGCCGAGATTGAAACCATCGAAGTAACCTTCACTTTGGGAGATGGATTGTTATTAGGAGAAGTTGGCCCAGAACCGCTTCCGCGTCAAGGAACGACAGCTTATCTAGCTGTGTCTGATAGTGGTTGGGCGGTTGGCTATTGGGGAACAGCCAATAGTGGCAACACCGCCGGAATCGTTGCTAACACTCCTGTTATTACCGGTTACGGCCAATACACGACTTCTCTTGATTTCACAGGAGTAGCCGGAGGCGTTCTTCCGGATATAACATTCCTTGGACTAGAGATCTACGGTGGGGAACAGTACTTCCCATACTGTATCGTGCAAATCGATTCGATGTCAATCAACGGCGTTGACGTGACGGAGTTGCTAGGAAACAGCTATACGACTTCAGACAATGGATTTGAAACCCGGGTCAACCTCTATAACACTTGGGTAAGTGAAATCACCGGAAATCGGTTTGGAGCAGGATTGACGTTGGAAGATTTGACAGCAGCTCCTCTTGATGGAACCGCCTACACGAACATCACATCCATGTCAATCACGTTTACAATAACCGAAGGCGAGTTCTATTTGGAAGTTATTGATGAGTTTGAAGGCTACGAACTCCCAGAATCTTTCAATGCGTTCATGATGTTCAGTGACACCAGTGGAGCTTGGGAATCATATGCAGCTGGAACTTCTGGCGATTGCTCAGTCATTGGCGACGGTGTTTATGAAGTCTCGTTATCTGCAACCGATATTGAGGCAACCGGACAAGCAGTCGCAGGACAAGTATTCCTCGTTGACATTGAAGGTCTTGGTAAAGCCATGCGTTTCCTTGAGACGATGGACGATGAAAACAATACCGATCTCGTTGTTGAAGTCAGAGTATTTGTCGATGGCACCGAAGTTACCGCCAACAACAGCAATATTCTTGTAGGCGACATCGAGGGCAACGACCGTCTCCGTCTTGAGCTGTATAATGAATACGGTACCGGAACTATGGAATCGCCGGTAGTCGCTCCAGAACTCTTGACGCCAGCAAGCGAAATAGTCGTTTGGTTCAAACTCGTTGGCACCGGCTTGAATACCGGAGCTTCCACAGATTGGCCCGCTGTCGAATAAAACATTAAACGAAATTTGTTTGCTTGAACAGAAGCCGCTACTGCAACAATGATGCTTGCTCACAAATACTGGTTCGTGGTTCAAGTGATCAAAAACAATTATTCTAACGTTTCATAGCGCAGATATGGGAAAGAACCAAACCTCTTTCCCATATCTCGCTTATAATCGTTTTTTGAAAATGCATAACGTGAACGCAGGAGATGGACATGATACAAAACAAGATCAAGAAAATTTTCACCCTCATTTTGGAAAACATCATGAGACTCGGGGCGATCTTCTCGGGCGTCATGTTGTTTCTGCCAAAGCTGAATCCTGCCAGGATAACCATATTAATCAATAAAACGATGTCTTTGTTTACCTCGGCTGTTTCTTTCAAAAAACTGACGGCCGAAGCGATCAGGGGCATCAATAATGGCTGGGTGTTTAAAAGTGATTTTGTCATTCTCAATATTGCTAGCATCGTTATTTGCTTAGGTGTACTGGCATTGGTTTTGGGAGCGAGTTTTTCGATTGGCAATCAGAAGTTCAAGAGACTCTCTACTTATATGACGACCGGAGGCGCTCTTGTCCAGTTCATCGGGCTTGCTCTGATCTACTTTGATTTCACCAGGATGAGTATGACCACCAAACCCGAGCGGGTAGTGCCTGCCATTCCTTCAGGATTATATGTTTTCTTGATTGTAGCGGGAATCTTGCTTTTAGTGTCGATCGGGTTATTGATAATGCAGCCAAAACCCAGCAAAGACATGAAGTACGAAATGTCGAGACCAAATCAGCTTTTGTTGATGTTTTTACCGTTTGCGGCCATGATTTTTGTCTTCTCGTATTTACCCCTCTGGGGCTGGCGCTATGCCTTCTTTTACTATCGTCCTGGTCAGGAATTGACCATGGACCAATTTGCCGGCTTATACTGGTTCGAACTTTTGTTCTCCAGTACCGGCAGCGATATATTGAGAGTTCTTCGAAACACCTTCATCATGAGCGGCCTTGGACTGGCCATGAGTTGGTTGCCAATGATTTTTGCCGTCTTCTTGGCCGAAATCACCAGCACCAAATTCAAAAGAGTCGTTCAGTTTTTCACAACCATTCCCAATTTTATCAGCTGGGTTCTAGTCTACGCTCTTGCTTTGGCCATTTTTTCCACTGATGGCTTTATCAATGGTATTTTGACCAATATCTTCAATAATCCCACAACGACCAATTACCTGATGGGGGACACCGCCATCTGGCTCAAGATGTGGGCTTGGGGAACTTGGAAA
>JAQVPE010000097.1 GCA_028702245.1 Candidatus Izemoplasmatales bacterium | reverse complement strand
GCACTTAAGTCCAAGTTTGGCTGCTTGGGAGGCCACAGCCGCGCCGTAGTTGCCCGAAGTGGCGGTGATGACGCCTTTGTAGCCTTGTTTTTTTGCATGATAACAGGAAACAGAAGCCCTTCTCGCTTTGAAACTGCCCGAGTCATTTAGAGCTTCGTCCTTGATGAATATGCGGGCTCCATACCCTGGAGACGCAAATTTTCGAGCCAAGGCAGTGATGTTTTTTAACTCTTTGAGTTGCGTGGAGCCAACACCAGAAGCTTGTTGGATGTTTTTGATTTCTTGATGCGAATACATGGTGTCGGCCATCATCTTCTCATAGTCAAAAGCAATTGAACCGCTCTCATAAAGCGAATAGTCGATTCCAACTGAGTGTTTCATGATTTCGTTTTTTCGTGACATCAGTTTTTGATAGGCTGATTGGTCATTCATAGTCATCACCCCACAATTCCTGTCTCACTATTCGATCGATCTCGAGCAATTCCGGGATGAAATCACCATAAGTATGCAAATAGGCTGGGTTTTCTTTGACCAACAGACCGTTTTCGATTCTCCCTGATCTCGTTTTGATTGTTGCAAGCGAATTCAATTCACAGTCCTCAAGCAAAAAACCCTTGACCCATAATTTCAAGGGGACAGCTTTTGTCTCTTTCGGAAGGGTATCCGGTCTATCTTCCGAGGCCAGGATGTTTTTTTGGATTTGGACCCAGCTGCCCTTTTTAATCATTGCCATTAGTTAATCTCCACCAAATTTCTAATATCCCCGACGATCGCTCTGGGAACGGGAAGATCGATCATTGTTTTGAGTCCTGGCGACGCATTGATGACATGCGGGATCATATTTACGCAAATGGCGATCGTGCCCAAGCCGCCTTCGACTTCGGGCTTGATTTCCATATTGATTTCGGGAACGCCAAGAATCTTGATGTAGTCACCGGTTTTGACACCACCTAGTTCCGGCTCAATTTGTTGTGGGTGATGCATTTCTAGCTTTAAACCGTTATCGAAAAAGGCCGTTGCTTTCATGTTGACACCGCAGACGTTGCCTTTGGCTGCGTGCCCATATTTGCTTTTGCGTTCAACCTCGGTGACGATTGGTTCCATAGTCTGCTTGAAACTTGATAGTTCGAGTCCCAAAGCCTCGGCGATCATCATCGCTGATTCGCGAAATCCTACATGTCCGGAAATCGCTTTTTGCTTTTCTTTCAACAAGTATTCTTCTTGAGTTAGCCCGACACCTTGTTCTTGCATAACAGTTGGGCCAAAAGGAGAGAGGCTGTTGATCCTCGATATTTGGAAGCCATCGACTCTGGTCATGACTCCCGACAGAACAATCGCCACTAGATCCATCATCATTCCAGGATTCACGCCGGTGCCGAGAACGGTTTTGCCATACGCTTTTGCCAGTTGATCGATTGATTTCGCCAGAAGTGGTTCGTTAGCTTTTGGGTACGCCATTTCCTCTGCTGTGGAAATCACGTTAGTGCCATGTTCGAGTAACAGTTTTATTTTTGGAAAGGCATCTTTCGTAAAGGAATCGGTCGCCAACAAGACGATATCCGGTTTCTCATTTTTGAGTATGTCGACAATATTTGCTTCGACTAAGACATCATGATCATATGGATTATCGCTGGCAAGTATTTCAAAAACACTTTTTCCTTGATATTTATCATACTTGTCACATACACCGACCAAGTCAAACCCTTTGATCGAGTTGATCATCCTGGCCATCCCGGAGCCCATTGCTCCAAAACCCCAGATCGCTACTTTGATTTTTCTTTTCATCGAAAAGCCTCCTTGTCAGTTATGGATATGGGTTCCCGCCCGGCCCTCAAGAGCTTCAGCTGCCTGTTCAAGAGCGGCGATGATAGCTATGCGCTTTTTGTTTCCTTCAAGGAAAAGCAAGGCTGCTTCAACTTTTGGAAGCATGCTTCCACGAAGGAAGTGTCCTTCATGGATTAGATTTTTGAGTTCAGAAGCAGTGATATCGTCGATATCTTGTTGATTAGGCCGGTTGAAGTTGATCTTGACTTTGTCGACCGCAGTCAGGATTATCAATGAATCCGCATCAAGAAGCTGCGCCAGTTTTGCGCTTGCAAAGTCTTTGTCGATTACCGCGGGGACACCAATATGATGATTGTTTTCTTTAACAACGGGAATGCCGCCACCACCGACAGTGATGACAACGTGGCCGGCATCAACCAGAGTTTTGATCACATCGATTTCGACAATTCCGATCGGCTTGGGACTTGGAACGACACGGCGGTAGCCACGGTTGGCATCCTCTTTCATTATATATCCGCGCGAGCTTTCTAGTTGATCGGCTTTTTCTTTTGAATAAAAAGCTCCGATCGGTTTTGTCGGATCAAAGAAAGCCGGGTCATTGACATCAACCTCAACTTGAGTGATAACAGTGGCCACTTTTTTATCAATATCATTTTTGGCAAGTTCTGCTTGCAAGGCGTTTTGCAGATGGAAACCGATATAGCCTTGGCTCATCGCTCCGCATTCGGGGAAGGGCATTTCGGAGAGATGTTGATCAGAAAGGGATACAATTTCAAAAGCGAGATTGATCATGCCCACTTGTGGGCCGTTGCCATGTGCAAGAATAACCTGGTGGCCTTGTTTGATCAACTCGACGATCGGCTTGACAGCGTTGGTTACTTTTTCCTTTTGTTCCTTTGGTGAGTTTCCTAGAGCATTACCGCCTAGAGCAACGACGATCTTTTTCATATTTGATCCGCGAGTGAGGCATACATGACTGCCTTGATGGTGTGAAGCCGGTTTTCGGCCTCATCAAAGACGACCGATTGATTAGACTCGAATACCCCTTCGGTAACCTCAAGGCATTCATTGCCAAATTTCTTGTATATATCCATTCCTATTACCGTATCAAGGTTATGAAAAGCCGGCAAACAATGCATGAAGATAGCCTTCTTACCAGCATTTTTCAGGACTTTTTCGTTAACTTGATACTTTTCCATTTGATGGATTCTTTCGGCCCATGCTGTCTCTGACTCTCCCATCGAGACCCAAACATCAGTATAGATGACATCGACGTTCTTTCCGCCACTTTTTACATCTTCGGTCAAAGTGATTTTCGCTCCCGATTTTTCTGCCAACTCTTCACATTTTGCGACTAAATCTTTGTTGGGCCAATAGGCTTTTGGAGCTACAGCCCGAAAGTCCATTCCCATTAAGGCAGAGCCAATCATTAACGAATTTCCCATATTGTTTCTGGCATCGCCAAAATAAGCTAGTTTGATACCTTCAAGTTTGCCGAATTTTTCAAGGATAGTCATAAAGTCCGCCAGGATTTGCGTCGGATGATACATATCCGTCAAACCATTCCAGACGGGTACTTTGGAATACTGGGCAAGTATTTCAACGGTTTCCTGCTTGAAGCCGCGGTATTCAATTCCGTCATACATTCTGCCAAGGACCCTAGCGGTATCCTTGATGCTTTCTTTCTTGCCCATTTGGGAACCGGTCGGCCCAAGATAAGTGACATTCATTCCCAGATCGTACGCTCCGACTTCAAAAGCGCATCTTGTTCTGGTTGAGTCTTTTTCAAAAAGCAGAACAACATTCCTTCCAAGAAGCGGTTTTGTTTCAAGACCGGCTTTTTTATCGTTTTTTAGTTTTATGGATAGATTAAGCAAATCCATGATTTCTTCCTTTGTGTAATCGAGCAGCGTCAGAAGACTCTTGCCCTTTAATCGATTGTTCATATTTACAGCCTCCGATAATTAAATTTTTCGTCTATTTATAATGTTTTACCAAAAAAAAGAATGATATCTCTTCATATAGAATTATAACATAAAGCGCTTACAAAGAAACACCCAAAAACCAGAATCGGTTGTTTGCCATAATCAATGCACGCCTTTTGCATTGGCATGAAGTTTAGGTTATAATATACTAGAGGTGATAATCAATGGCAACAAGCAATATCCTTACCAAATGGACTAATGAGTTTAAAGGCATCATGGAGGCTCAAAACGGAAACGTTCTCCTTGGCGACCAACCAAACGGAGTGTCTCCCTATAATCTGCTTTTTGGCGCGCTTGCGTCTTGTTTTTATGCGACGTTTCTATCGATCGCCAACAAAAAGCGCTTATCTTTTACGTCAGCTACGGTTGAAGTATCCGGTAAGAAACGTGAAGATAAGATCGCAACCTTAGAATATGTCAAAATGGTTTTGACCATCAAGGATCCCAGCAATAAGGCACAAATGATTAGAAGCGCGGAACTTGGAGCTCAATATTGTTCCGTACACGAGACCGTCAGCAAGGTCGCAAAAATCGATCTTGAGGTATTGTTTGAGTAATTTGACATCAAGAATCAAGTGAAAACGATTTCAGCATATATTTCTGTTATTCAGGGGTTGTATTTTGAAAATGCGTTTGATATGATAGTTGCAGTTAGTATCATATATGATCGAAAATAGGGTTCGATTGTCTCTACCCCGTAGCCGTAAACCATGGGACTATGATATCTACGCATACCAATATAGAAGAGACCATTCTCCTTTTTTTGTGTGATGTGATACTAACAAATACAAAAATAGGGGGATTTTTCTATGCAGGCTTTGAAGGCGTTCTTCAAGATTGATGAACGCAAAACCAGCATCAGAACCGAGTTGCTCGCCGGAATCACTACATTTCTAGCGATGGCTTACATTTTGCCGGTCAACTCAGCGATGTTGGAAAAGACAGGGATGCCCTTCGGTGGGGTTTTCTTCGCGACGGCGATTGCGGCAGCGATTGCGACCTTGATCATGGGACTTTATGCCAACTATCCAGTTGCTCTAGCTCCAGGCATGGGGGTTAACGCCTTTTTCACCTATGTGG
>JAQVPE010000096.1 GCA_028702245.1 Candidatus Izemoplasmatales bacterium | reverse complement strand
CGTGAACAGATTTTCGTGATTGATCATTTCGACACCACCCATTCTTTCGATGATGTCATTGTATCATAATCGCTTTATTTCAAAAACTCATAGTACTATTTTACCCACTCGAAATAGCGAGGGGCCTATAATATTAATGGAGGTTAGACATGGAACTTAAAGGATCAAAAACCGAGAAAAACCTGCTTGAGGCTTTTGCCGGCGAGTCAATGGCTAGAAACAAGTATACTTACTACGCATCCGTGGCTAAGAAAGAAGGGTATGTGCAAATCGCCGATTTCTTTCTTGAGACGGCGGGCAACGAAAAGGAACATGCCGAGGTTTGGTTCAAACTATTGCACGATGGCGGCGTTCCATCAACCGAGGTCAACTTGCAAGATGGAGCCGATGGCGAACATTACGAGTGGACCGATATGTACAAGCGCTTCGCCGAGGATGCTCGTCAGGAAGGTTTCACCAAGATCGCCTTTTTGTTTGATGGCGTGGCGGCCATTGAAAAAGAGCACGAAAAACGTTATTTGGCACTTCTTGAGAGCCTTAAACAACAAAAACTATTTGAGTCCGATAACGACAAAGAGATTTGGATTTGTTCGAATTGCGGTCATCTTCATGTAGGCAAAAGAGCTCCGAAAGTCTGCCCTGTCTGCGATCATTCGCAGGCCTACTTCAAACGTCATGTGGAAAACTACTAAATGAGAAGACGCAAGTCTTCTTTTTTTTGGGTTTTTCCTGTATAATGGAATAGATGAACAAGGAGGATGAAGATTGAAAAAAGGCAGGATTATCAAGTTGATCGGCGGACTCTACACGGTCATCGATAATGATCTGAATCGCTATCAGCTTAAACCTCTGGGTATTTTCCGCTATCAAAACGAGAAACCGAAAGTCGGCGACTTCGTAACCTTTAACGCTGACTCGATATTAGAGGTTGAAGCAAGGCAGAATGAACTCGTGCGTCCCGCAATCGCCAATGTCGATCAGGCTCTTATCGTTCAGTCGGCAAAAGAACCGGATTTCAGCTTCACCTTGCTTGACAGATTCTTGGTTTTGGTCAATAATAGCGGGATCAAACCGGTGATCATCGTCACCAAAACCGATCTTCTTACCGATTTTGAGGCGGATACGCTCAAAGCACATCTTGATTACTACAAGACCGATTATGAGGTTATCTTCTCTTCAACGATATCCAAGGAAAATCTAGAAAAGATTATTGCCATCACAAGTGGTAAAGTCAATGTCCTAGCAGGACAGACCGGAGCCGGCAAGAGCAGCCTTTTAAACAGTATGGACGCAAGTCTTGATCTGGCTACGGATGCGATTTCAAAAGCTCTCGGCCGCGGCAAGCACACCACCAGACATGTCGAGCTGATTCGTTTCCATCACGGTTGGATCGCCGATACTCCGGGATTTTCGAAGTTGGAGTTTCATGATATTTCACTAGAGGATCTATGCGGCCTTTATCCCGACTTTCTCAGAGTAGCTGAGCGATGCCGTTTCAAAGGTTGTTCACACGTGCATGAACCCGGTTGTGCAGTGATCGAAAATGTCAAAAAACACATGATCCCCAATGAGCGTTACGATAATTATTTACGTTTTTATGAAGAAATCAAAGCACAGAAGCCAAAGTATTGAGGAGGCCACTTAATGATTGTCGCACCATCGTTTCTAACAGCTGATTTTTCTAAGCTTGAAGCGGAAATAACCTCGATAAAACGGGCGAAATGGCTTCATTTTGACGTCATGGACGGATTATTCGTCTCTAACACTACCTATGATGAAAACACCCTTAGAGAAGTCAGGACTTTTAGTGACCAGTTTTTCGACTGCCATTTGATGATCGTCGATCCAAAGAGGCAAATACCCGCTTACATCAACTGTGGTGCCGAACTCGTGACATTTCACTATGAGGCTGCATTAGGCGATATCTCAACGATTATCAAAATGATCACAGATCGCAATACAAAAGTGGGAATCTCAATTAAACCCGATACCAAGCCAGAGGTGCTTTTGCCTTTTCTTGATCGACTCGACCTGATTTTGGTCATGAGTGTCGAACCGGGAAAAGGCGGTCAAAAATTCATGCCATCGGCTATTTCGAAGTTAAGATACTTTGATAAATTAAGGAAAGAAAACGGCTACCATTATTTGCTTGAGGTTGATGGTGGCATCAACGATCAAACCGCACCTTTAGTCAAAGACGCAGGAGCCGATGTCATCGTGGTCGGTTCATTCCTCTTCAACAAGGCTGATCGCGACAAGGCGATCTGGGAGCTTGAACATGTCTAGAAAAATCAAAATCTTCGCTGGCCCCAACAATTATGATTTTAACCGTCTTTACTTCGAAGAGGCCGATGAGTACATTGTCGGTGTCGATTCGGGACTGGCTTACCTTGTCAATCTGAATATCAAGATCGATCTAGCGATCGGCGATTTTGACTCTTTGGATCAGAAACTTTATCATGATGTTGTCAAAACCGCGACAAGCTTGATCCGCCTCGAAAAGGATAAATCGATGACCGATCTCGCTTACGCCGTCGATTACCTTTACAACAACATGGATTACGACAAGATTGAGATCTATGGAGGACTGGGAGGCCGGATCGATCATCTCCAAGCGAATATCAATTTGTTAAAACGTTATTCGCTTTCCTACCGTGATGACAAACATCATATCTATGCACTCGCCAAAGGGCGTCACATTATCGATAACTTCCATACTTACATCTCCTTTTTCGCCCTCGAGGATTGTTATAACCTATCGTTGACCGGGTTCAAATTTGAACTGAACAATTACTTTCTCTCTAGCAGTGATTCCCTTTGCGTCTCGAATCAAGCCAGCGGCAGTGTCGCTTTTTCCAAAGGGAGATTGATGGTGATTGAAAGTGATGACGATTACAAATAAATATCATAATATATTCACAAACTTAGCGTATAATATGAAGCACTAAACAAGTCTGTAGGAGTTGATAACATGAAGAAAATTCTGGTATTGTTAGGCATTATGCTTTTTCTGGTCGTTCTGGGCGGCTGTTCTTTCCTGATGGCTTCGCCGACCTCGGAACTCACTTTCATGACGCAGACAACGACCACGCAAAGCGCTATCAGCGACAGTGAGGTTGATATCAGTCAACTGCTCGACGATCTATATGCTAGAATCTATGAGGAAATCTATGATCAAGTCCGCGATGAAGTGATCGCCGACTTGTCTTTGGAACGTTTCAATCAGATCTACGCGGACGTGATTCAAGATGTTTTTGCTAAAATCGACAGCGAAGAGCTCACTTTGACTCCCGAATCGGTGATCGAAAAACTTTTGTCGGTAGTTCAAAATCAAGCTAATGCCGTAATCGGCGTCTCCAACCTCAATGATCTTGGAGTTGAACAATCAATCGGTTCCGGTGTCATCTATAAAAAAACCGGAGACATGTATTATGCCGTTACCAATAATCATGTCGTCGAAGACGGTCACTCGTTTGCGATTCGTTTTGCGGACGATACGACGGTCCCGGCAGAACTGATCGGTGTTGATGAAACTTCCGATTTGGCTGTTCTTAGATTCACGACTACCAAAGATTTGCCGGTCGTTGCTTTTGGCGATTCCGATAATCTCCAAAGCGGTACGATCATCTTGGCGGTTGGCCATCCCAACGGCTATGACTTCTATAACTCCGTCACTTTCGGAATCGTTTCCGGAACCAATAGGTATTTTGACATCAACAATGATGATGTGAAGGACATGTTTGTCGGATATATCCAACACGATGCCGCAATCAATTCCGGCAATAGCGGCGGCGCGCTTTTCAATCTTGAAGGCGAAGTTGTCGGTATCAATGTGATCAAAATCGCGTCCACCGAAATCGAAGGCATGGGCTTCGCTATTCCTGGATCATTAGCGCAAGCTATCGTCAGCGATATCGAGGAGTTTGGCTATTCCAAGCAGATTCCCGGTGTCGGGATCCAGTTCAGCGATATCTCGCAAAATCGTGATTATTTGATTGGTCAGGGGATCGCGATTCCCGAAGAGATCACAGTAGGATTCTATATCATTGAAGTCACGCCAGGTTCATCCGTTGATGGTTATGTGCTTCCGGGAGACATCATTCTTGAAATCGGCGATATCGTCATTACCAGTTCGTATTACTTTTCCGCAGAATTTTCGAAGTATCATGTCGGCGATCTCATCGACATTGTCGTCTATCGCGATGGTGCGACGCTGACGTTGACCGATATCGAACTCAAACCGAAGGTCAGTTAGGAGGCCACTATGAAGAAAACACTTTCGCTTTTACTGATTTCTTTAGTCGTTCTCTTTCTTTCTGCTTGTGAGTTTCCCTTCATCTCGACCGCCTATACTACCGCAACCACCCAAGGTTATGTGACTCAGACGACAACGGAAGCAACCACTTCGCTCACCGATGTCACAACCAACCTGACTACCACTTTGCCGGGAACGACGACTGAACCGGGGATAACGATTGAATATACCGATTATCAGGATCTCGTCGACCAGTTGTACCAAATGGTCTACGACGATATCTATCAGGAACTCTACAACGATCTAGGCTTGGCCGAAATGATCGATGAGACCTTGTATGAGGAGATCTACGGTGAGGTTGAATCGCGTTTTACAGAGCTCATTGAAAGCGGCGAATTGTTGCTATATATCGATGATGTCCAACAACAGATCTATGGGGTCGCCGAATTGACCGAAGTGGCAGTTGTCGGGGTGACCACCTATATCGGAGAGGAGCCTCAGTCCCTTGGATCGGGAGTCGTCTACAAACATGATGCCATAAACGACTTGTACTATCTGATCACTAACGAGCATGTTGTTGAAGACGGCGACAACTT
>JAQVPE010000095.1 GCA_028702245.1 Candidatus Izemoplasmatales bacterium | reverse complement strand
CGGTGAGAAACAGCCCTACCAAAGACAAAGGGATCGTATATTTTACAACATCCGTATCCTCGACGGTGAAGAACATGAAACCATAATCGGCGACATTGATCGAAAGCTCGGGAAGTTCTTCTTCAGTGTAGCTGACCATGTTCAGACCCTCCGAAAAGTCGGTCTCGGTTTCACCGGAAAAATAGTCGAAAGTATCGACGTTAGGTGCGGTTACCGTCTCCGTGAGAAAATCAAACGTCACGTAAGCGATGATCGAATCTTCAGTGATGCCGTAATCTGCTTTTTCCTCGTCGGTGTAGAAGTATTCGTTCCAAACCCTGACGGAGTTGGCGTTGATCTCAACTTCGGTGTTCTCATCGATGATTCCGAGCAGAAGATTCACAAACTCGCTGATATCGACATAAGGCAACCCCGGTTTTGCTTCGTAATAATAGAAGTTGATGTTCTCGACCGGATCTTCCCTAATGAATTCCGTGGAATAGTTGACAAAGGCGACTTGTTCTTTTTCGAAGGTTACCTCGTCGAGAGCGACAGTCTCGGTAGCTTCTTTACATCCTAAAAATAAAAACAAACTCATTGACAAAACGATAGCTAAAAAGATTCTTTTCATGATAGTGACCTCCCATTTATGATGATTCTATCATTTTCATTTGCGAATTAGAAGATAAAAATGAAAAAAGCCGGAAATCCGGCAATTTTTCGGAATTAGTCATTGATTGCGGCATTTGCCATCATCACAAAAGCGTCCGCGTCAAGCGATGCCCCGCCGATCAGGGCCCCATCGATATTAGGCATTGACATCAATTCCTTGATGTTTTGCGGCTTGACCGACCCGCCGTATTGGATCCTAACTTTCTCGCTCACTCGTTCGCCATAAGCATCTTTGATCAGCGAGCGAATATAAGCGCAGGCTTCTTCAGCTGTTTCCTTGGTAGCGGTTTTACCGGTGCCTATCGCCCAAATCGGCTCATAGGCGATCGTGACCCCCAAAACCGAACTAGCTTCAATGTCTTTGAAACACCCCTCGATCTGTCTTGAAAGGACTTGATTCGTCAACCCTTGTTCGCGTTCTTCGAGATGCTCTCCGACGCAGACGATCGGTTTGAGGTTGTTTCTGAGTGCGGCCTTCAGCTTGGCGTTGACAATAGCATCGGTCTCATGAAAATAGGTGCGCCTTTCGCTATGGCCGATTATGACATATTCGACTTTATAGCTGTTGAGCAGTTTTCCCGATACTTCTCCGGTGAAGGCGCCTTCGTCCTCGGAATAAAGATTTTGGGCTCCGATTCGCAAATTGTCGCCCTGGCGCTTGACAAGGCAGTGCAACAAGGGGGCTTGGGCGCAGATAACGGTATCGACCTTGTCGATTTCGGGAACTAAAGGAAATACTTTGAGGATGAAGAAGAGAGCTTCATCTCTGGTCTTGAACATTTTCCAGTTGCCGGCAATTATTGGTTTACGCATATGATCACCTGTTTCATAGGATTGCTTGGAACATGTTATTCCAAGCATATATATAAGACAATCTTGATAACTTGATTGATTCGCCGTTAAATAAGAAGCTTTGGTTTGCCTAGAACATCGGCGGTGTGCTCACCCAGAGCACAACGGCCTTTTTGGATGTTGTATTTTCCAAGATATGGCTTTTGTTCGCGGCGTAGTAAAAAGTTTCTCCTTTTTTGACTTTGTATTTCTTTTTCCCGATTTTGATCAAAATCTCGCCCTCGAGAACATAGCCAAACTCTTCGCCCGCATGAGGTTCGTCGTTGTAAGCCGTGCCTCCCGGTTTGAGTTCGATCAAAATCGGTTCCATTTCGTATTTCTGGGCGTTGGGAACGATCCATTTGATCTTGACGCCGTTTTGTTCATCGGTCTTTTCGAAAAACTCGGACTCGGTGAAGACGACGACTTCTTCTTCGTCGTTAGTGAAGAATTCGGCGAGATTGGTTCCTAGTGCCTCAAGAATATCCTGGAGCGTCGCGATCGAAGGATTGGCATGTCCCCGTTCGAGTTGACTGATAAAGCCTTTGGTCAATTCCGAGCGGTCCGCAAGTTCTTCTTGCGTCAATCCGTTCTCGAGACGCAACTCCCTGATCTTGTTGCCAAAATCTTCCATAGTTTATTTGCAGTTGCAGTTTTCGCCATCGCAACAGGCATCTTGAAGCGTGACTACTCCCGGAAGGGCTTTGCCTTCAAGATACTCGAGCGAAGCGCCGCCGCCGGTGGAGATATGGGTGAATTGATCTTGATAGCCCATTTGGATTGCGGCTGCGGCTGAGTCACCGCCGCCGATGATCGTTTAGGCGCCGTCCAAGTGCGCGAGGATCTCACAGATGCTTCTGGTTCCATGTGAGAAATTCTCAAATTCGAAGACACCGAGAGGTCCGTTCCAAACTACCGTCTTCGCACCCCTTAACTCCTTTTTGAAAAGTTCGATCGTTTTGGGACCGACATCCATGCCCATCTCGTTATCGTTGATATCCTTGTAACTCGCTACATGATGGGGGGAATCGGCTTTGAACTCGGTCGAGACGATCACATCGACAGGCAAAACGATCTTGCCGTTGCCTTTTTCGATCAATTCTTTAGCCAGAATCAGTTTGTCGTATTCGCAGATCGAAAGGCCGATCGGATAACCGAGAGCCTTCATGAACGTGTAAGCCATCCCGCCGCCGATCAGGATCTTATCCGCTTTTTTGATCAAGTTTTCGATCACACCGATTTTATCTGACACTTTCGCACCGCCCAAAATAGCGATGAAAGGACGGTCAGGGTTGTCGACGGCATCCCCGATGTAACGGAGTTCCTTTTCCATGAGAAAACCGGCTGCCGAATCAAGGTGGGAAGCGATCCCGACATTTGAAGCGTGAGCCCGATGGGCTGTTCCGAAAGCATCATTGACGAACACATCGCCAAGCGACGCCCAATAAGAGCCAAGTTCGGGGTTGTTCTTCGATTCTTTATTGCCGTCGAGATCCTCGAATCTGGTGTTTTCAAACATCAACAGGCTTCCCGGTTTGAGCGCTTCGACCGCCGCTTCAAGTTCCGGACCCCTTGTCTTGTTGATGAATTGGACGGGTTTATGAATCAACTCGCTCAGCCTATTTGCAACAGGCGCTAGCGAGTTAGAAAGCAAGTCATCGGCTGTTTTGACTCGCCCTAAATGGCTGAACAGAATCAATCTCGCGTTTTCCTCAAGCAAATACTCGATTGTCGGCAAAGCCTGCCGGATCCGGTTGTCATCGGTGATAACACCATCTTGCATCGGCACGTTGAAGTCAACCCGAAGCAGCACTTTCTTGCCTTGAACGTTCAAATCCTCAATTGTTTTCTTTTTCATATTTACCTCCGATAGTATAAGGGATCAGATATCATATTCATTATACTATTATTTTTAGAAAATTTCCACTTAATTATTGAGGCACAGCGCTCCTTTTGAACGTTTTCTCAATCATCCATCTTTCGCAATTGTTCGTCGATCAGTTTTGCTTTTACACACTGCATCCGGAAAATATGCCAACTTGGCAAAACAAGCGGTTTGGCATAGGAAAAATACACCGTGATCCCCTTTGGCCCAGATCTTTCAAAGCCTGTGATGGCATAACTGTTGATCACAATAGCATCATTTGCGCGCAAGCCCCTCATCGGCATTAACAACGTGCTTCTCCCAACAAAAATCGGGGTCAGTCTCCGGTAGCCATATCGGCTTTTGATAGCCTTGATTCTGCCATCTAGAGTTGAGTAATTATCGACGCAAAGATGGTTGAGCCAGGAACAGAAGCTTCTTTCAACACATTTGATTGTCCCGTCTTGAGCGTATTCGACAGTCCCGTCAAGTCGTTTTCTCGCCCATTCGATCATCGGCATCACCAAGTACACTATATCATGATATTGGCCAAATCGTTGTTGAAAAAATCCATGAAAAAACCGCCTCGGATTTGTGGGCGGTTTTTGATAATTTACTTATGCGGCTGCTTGTTTGGTGAAGTGCTTGGTGATTCGAAGTTCCGATTCGGGATCGAAGAAATGACATTTTTCCATATTGAATGCCAGCTCGAGTTTATCGCCGATATGCAGATCGCTTCTGGCATCGACTTTGGCGATGATCGAAGCATCGCCGATCGTGATGTGGATATTCGTCTCGGCGCCAAGCAATTCAGCGACGTCGACCGTCAAGTTCGCTTTCGAGTCGGCATATTTCTCAAGAGAGGCTGCATCATCGTGAAGATCTTCCGGCCTGATGCCGAGCATGATTGGCATCTCGGTGAAGTCTTTCGCTTTAATCAACTCAAGTTTTTCCTCGGGAACTTTCAATTTCAGCGACTCGGAGTAAAAATAGCCGTCTTTTTTGATTTCGCCTTGAAGGAAATTCATTGCCGGGGTTCCGATGAAGCCGCCGACAAACATATTGTTCGGGTTGTCATAGATATCTTTTGGAGCACCGATTTGCTGGATGCGTCCGTCTTTCATTACAACGATCCTCGTCGCCATCGTCATGGCCTCGATCTGGTCATGGGTAACATAGATCGTCGTTGTTTCCAGGCGTTCGTGGAGTTTGATCAACTCGGCGCGCATCGCGACCCGAAGCTTGGCATCGAGGTTGGACAAGGGTTCGTCCATGAGAAAGACTTTGGCATCGCGGACGATTGCCCGTCCGAGGGCGACACGTTGTCTCTGGCCGCCCGACAGCGCTTTCGGTTTGCGGTCAAGATAACCTTGAAGGCCAAGGATATCGGCTGCCTTTTTGACACGGATCTCGATTTGGTCTTTCGGCATTTTTCTCAGTTTCAGGCCAAAGGCCATGTTGTCGTAGACGGTCATGTGGGGATAAAGCGCGTAAGACTGGAAAACCAA
>JAQVPE010000094.1 GCA_028702245.1 Candidatus Izemoplasmatales bacterium | reverse complement strand
GTATATGTTCAATTGGTGCAATGATCTGAGTAGCGTTATCATCCCCGCCAATATCACTACGATTGGCTATGGCGCTTTCAGTGATTGTCATGAACTGATGAGTGTCTATATCGAAAGACCGTATTCACCAGGAGACTCAATATTCGGTGCAAGTTTCATGTTCAACAACACTAATAGCTTATTATCGATCTATATGCCCGACTTGGACACGGTAAATTACT
This sequence comes from Candidatus Izemoplasmatales bacterium, assembly GCA_028702245.1. GTDB lineage: Bacteria > Bacillota_I > Bacilli_A > Izemoplasmatales > Hujiaoplasmataceae > JAAYZB01. The sequence goes on along the minus strand of JAQVPE010000094.1, from coordinate 4,656 downwards.
ATAAGACCGAGGCGACCGGAGGTTGGGTCAGTTTTCGTTCAAGAATCACGCTGGCTCCGACTGAATAACAATATTTCTAGACGATGATCGATTTCGATCTCGTCTTTTTTCTTGTATGGACATCAATTGACATAAATTGATTCACAGGCTTCTATATGGTAGTATAGTATTATATTCTTGGAGGTAATGATAATGAGCAAAGAATCGCAGAAACAACTGATTGAAAACTCCCGTAAACTGATCAAGTTCGATTACCCTGAAGATCACGAGCCAAGCGACCAGCAAAAACGCTTGTCGCAGCCTCCCTTGGTCAAAGAACCAAGTTCGTCGGAAATCATCAAGTTGCCGCGCGACTTTCAAAACCTCAAACTTAACAATGATATCGTAAATGTCATCTATAGTCGCGAAAGCCACAGGGTATATACGGAAGAGAAGGTTGACTTGTCAATACTATCTTTTCTTTTGTGGGCGACACAGGGGATCAAATCGATCCGGGGTAAGAAATATGCAACTTTGAGAACGGTTCCCTCTGGTGGCGCAAGACACCCTTTCGAAACATATTTGGTAATTAGAAAAGTCGAGGGTTTGAAACCGGGGAAATACCACTATCTGCCAATGACCCATGAACTGGAGTATTTGGGCGATCAAGCAAAGATCGAAGAAGCAACCGGCATTGCCCTGCTCGATCAAAGATGGGCAGTTTCCGCTAACGTAATCTTTTTCTGGTCAATCATCCCTTATCGTGGCGAATGGCGCTACGCTGAAGCGGCTCATCGGATCATGCTTGTCGATATAGGGCATGTTTGCCAGAATCTTTATATAGCTTCGGAAGCTGCTGGACTCGGAACATGTGCGATTGGCGCTTTTGACAGGGAGAAATGCGACCAATTGTTTGACCTTGACGGCGAGGAGGAGTTTACCATTCTCGCGGCTCCGGTCGGCACCATCTCGACTAAGGATAAAGATCAAGAGCAGGCTTTCTATGCTTTTTTGAAAGACGAAGATTAGGATTGATTGATAATTACCTTCAAATTTGTCCTAATAAGCATTACTGTGAGCGAACCGCTCACTTTTCGGTTTACACTTATTCAATCTCATGGCGATGAAGCCCAAAAGGGTTTATTTTTAGGTTGTCATACGCTATAATATGCTTAAGGGTCGGGTGATATAGTGTACAAGATCAATGGATTGAGTCTCGATTTAGAATCATTCGTCAAAGTTGCCAGATTTAATGAAGAAGTCGCTATCTGTGATGACAACAAGCCGCTGATTCATGAAGCGAGCATGTTTGTTCAAGAAATCGTCCGTGGCGATAAAGCTGTATACGGTATCAACACTGGTTTTGGCAAACTCTCTAGCGTGGCGATCAGGCGCGAAGAAGTCAAAAAACTGCAAGAGAACTTGCTTATGAGTCACGCTTGTGGTGTTGGCGAGCCTTTTCACAACGAAGTGGTGCGCGGGATGATGCTTCTAAGGATCAACGCTTTGGTCAAAGGCTATAGCGGAATCAGGCTTGAAGTGCTGGAAAAAATGGTCGAGTTTTTAAACAAGGATCTTGTTCCGGTCGTCTTCTCGCAAGGGAGCCTTGGAGCCAGCGGCGATCTCGCGCCCCTTTCCCATATGTCTTTGCCGCTTGTTGGTCTTGGCGAAGTCTACTATCAAGGACAACGATATCCCGCAAAAGAGGGATTGAAGCTTGCTGATATCACGCCGCTTTCAGCTTTTGAAGCGAAAGAGGGACTTAGTTTGATCAATGGAACTCAGGCGATGACATCGGTGGGAGCCCTCGTTCTTTATGATGCGTTCATTCTCGAAAAAACGGCTTCTTTGAGTTTGGCGATGACGCTTGAAGCCCTTGAAGGCATCATCGATGCTTTTGATGAGAGAATCCATCAACTGAGAGGCCATCAAGGACAAATGGATGTTGCCGCAAGAATCAGAAAGCTTCTTTCCGATAGCCGTTTGATCACGAAAGACGGTGAAAAACGCGTTCAAGATGCTTATTCATTAAGATGTGCTCCCCAGGTTCATGGCGCCTGTCTTGATGTTCTTAGAGAGGTCAAAGCGGTTCTCGAAAAAGAGATGAACGCGGTCACAGATAACCCGATCGTCTTCACAAAAACAAAAGAAGTCATTTCCGCAGGCAATTTCCATGGCGAACCGCTCGCTCTTGCTTTTGACAGTCTCGCAGTTGCTCTAAGCGAACTGGCAAACATTAGCGAAAGGCGGATCGAGCGCTTGGTCAATGCTGCTTTATCCAATGGCTTGCCGCCATTTCTCGTAAAAACTCCAGGAATCAACTCCGGTTTTATGATAGTTCAGTATAGTGCTGCTGCCTTGGTTAGCGAAAACAAGGTTTTATCACATCCGGCCAGCGTCGATTCGATACCTTCTTCAGCTAATCAAGAAGACCATGTATCGATGGGAACGATCGCCGCAAGAAAGGCAGCACAAGTACATAAAAATGCGTTAAATGTTATCGCAATGGAACTAATGACCGCGGCTCAGGCAATTGACTTCCGTGGTGGGGACAAACTTGCACCGATAACCAAAATAGCCTACCAAGAATTAAGAAAAATGATTCCTTTCATTGAAAATGATGTTGTGATGTATCCCTTGATTCACCAAATGGCAGGTGTTGTTCGTGAGGGTAAATTCGCATCATTGATCGGGGAGGACCGATTATCATGAAACAAGCTGATTCGATCGATTTGGGAAAGATCTTTCCATCTCTTCCCAAGTACCCGGAATTTGTTCCGGGGATCCGGAGGGCGCCAAAGAGGCAGAGCGACTTGTCAAATAGCGATATCGAACTAGCTCTCAAAAACGCGCTTCGCTACATTCCCTCAAACTGGCACGCCGATCTTATCGACGAGTTTTTGAAAGAGTTGTTGACGCATGGACGGATCTATGGTTATCGGTTCCGCCCTGAAGGCCGGATCTACGGTAAGCCCATTGATGAGTACAAAGGTAACACCATCGAGGGCAAAGCGTTTCAAGTTATGATTGACAATAATCTCGACTTTGAAATCGCGTTATATCCATACGAACTTGTCACCTACGGTGAAACCGGTTCGGTCATGCAGAACTGGATGCAGTATCACCTCGTCAAGAAGTACTTGGAAATCATGAATGATGAGCAAACATTAGTCATGATCAGCGGCCATCCGCTTGGCCTTTTTACCTCTTTGAAAAACTCACCGAGGGTTTTGATGACCAATGGGCTTATGATCGGCCAATATGATAATCTCCATCATTTCAATAGAGCCGCCGCTCTTGGCGTAGCGAACTACGGCCAAATGACAGCTGGAGGCTGGATGTATATCGGTCCACAAGGTATCGTTCATGGCACCTATTCGACGTTATTGAACGCAGGAAGGAGCAAACTAGGTGTTTCTGAAAGCGAGAACCTTTCGGGGAAATTGTTTGTTTCATCCGGACTGGGCGGTATGTCGGGAGCGCAGGGAAAAGCAATCGAAATCGCCGGAGGCGTCGGCATCATCGCCGAAGTCGACAAATCAAGGATCGAAACCAGATTCAATCAAGGCTGGGTCAGTCTTGTCGCTGATCAGCCCGAAACAGCATTTATAGAAGCCAGAAAAGCAATGGCATCAGGGAAACCGCTGGCAATCGCCTATTACGGAAATATCGTCGATTTGCTGGAGTATGCCGTAGAGAGAGAAGAACATATCGATTTGCTGTCAGATCAAACGAGTTGTCATGCTGTTTACGATGGCGGCTATTGCCCAAGAGGTATCAGCTTTGCCGAGCGTACGGATTTGCTTTCAACCGATAAGGAGAAATTCGTCAAACTCGTTGACCAAAGTCTTCACAGTCATTTTGAAGCCATCAAAAGACTTGTTGGACAGGGAACCTACTTTTTTGATTATGGCAACAGTTTTCTAAAAGCAATCTATGATTCGGGAATAAAAGAAATCTGTAAAAACCAAAACGATGACCTTGATGGGTTTATCTGGCCAAGCTACGTTGAAGATATCATGGGACCGATTTTGTTCGACTACGGCTATGGCCCGTTTCGTTGGGTCTGCCTAAGCGGCAAAGATGAAGATCTCGACAAGACCGATCTAGTAGCGATGTCTTTGATCGATAAGGACAGGCGTTTTCAAGACTATGACAACTACGTTTGGATCAAAGACGCCAAAAAGAACAGACTCGTCGTTGGCACCAAAGCTAGAATTCTCTATCAGGACGCTTACGGAAGACTGAAAATCGCCTTGAAATTTAACGAGATGGTGAGACTTGGCGAGGTTGGACCGATCATGCTCGGACGCGATCATCACGATACCGGAGGTACCGATTCACCGTTTAGGGAAACAGCGAATATCAAGGACGGTTCCAACATCATGGCCGAGATGGCAACGCAGATTGCCCTTGGCAACAGTGCCAGAGGCATGAGCTTGGTGACGCTCCATAACGGTGGCGGTGTCGGTATCGGTAAAGTCATCAATGGCGGTTATGGCATGGTTCTTGATGGTTCAGAGAGAGTCGATGAAACACTTAAAAGCGCTATACTCTTCGATGTCATGGGCGGTGTCGCCAGACGCGCCTGGGCAAGAAACGGCAATGCCCTTGAGACCGCGATATGCTATAACAAACAAGACAACAACTCGCTCATATCGCTTCCTTATCTTGCGG
>JAQVPE010000093.1 GCA_028702245.1 Candidatus Izemoplasmatales bacterium | reverse complement strand
CCTGATACTCAATGTTGTGGATTGTCAGGATTGTCTTGATTTTCTGTTAGCGTTCATCCGCTTTCAAAACCGAAGGAAGCAGCCCAAGGTGCCAGTCATGAACATGGACGATATCAGGCAAGTCTTCAAAGACATCGAAAAACATCACAGCCGCTTTGGCGAAAAAGGCAAACCGATCGCCATCGTCTTCATACCCATAAAGATGATCCCGATCGAAAAAGTCATAAGCTTCCAGAAAATAGTAATCGACGTTTTGATCGGTGTAATGATAAAGAGAGACCCGGTAACGTTCGCCACCGTAGGTGATCTGTTGTTCGGCTTTAAGTTCAAGAAACAACTGGTACTTCTCCCTGATCCTAGGATAAAGCGGCATGATCAAAGCTGAAGGGAATCCGAGATTCGCATATTTTCTGGCGAGCAAGCCCACAACATCCGCCAGACCGCCGGTTTTGGCGAAAGGATGGCATTCGGTCGTGACTTGCAGAATATTAAGTTGCTTTCCTCCGGCGACTATCTGTTTCTTCTCTGACAAGTATAGTTGGTTCAAATCGCCGCTGACAACCGCGTTTTCCTTGACTCTGGTCTCTTTATCGAGAATGGCGTACTCAACACGGGCAAATGGTTCAATCACACACTGGTTCATGATGACCGAGTTGATAACGATTGCGTTCGGTTTGATGATTGCCTTGCGGCCGACAACTGAGTTGAGGACCGTTCCGCCAACGACGGCTCCGGAAGCGATAATACTGCTTTTGACTTCAGACGACTCTTCGTATCTGGCAGCTGCGGACATCGTTTCTTTGGAATAGATCGGCCGATCCGAGCAAAACAGCTGCTTGCGGGTGCTCTCCATCAAAAGTCTCATGTTTGCCTCATAAAGAGCGAACGGACTATCGATCAGGAAGCAATCAGAGGAAAACTCATAATGGTGCTTTTTGAGATTAGTCGCATAATCGAAGACATCGGATAGGTTTCTAAAGGGAATGACATCATAGCTGCTGATATAGTCAAGCAAGAGCTTTTTGCTTAAAACAAATGTCTTGATCCGTCGATTATCGACGCTTAGAACCTCGGTGAGATCGGCTTTCGCCTCGAGATGATCGGCCAAGATCGACTGGTAGTTGACGTTCCATACCAGGTTTGCCGGCGAGACAAGCACGTAATCCTGGTTAGAGCGAAGAAAGTACTCCAGGTGCTCATACATCCTTTGGAAGCTGATAGCGTCCTCGAATGTCACCAACATGCTCTTTGGCGGCAAGATGAAGATGCCGTCCTTGCGACGATTCAAGTCCCATCTGTCACCAGAACCGATATGGTCGGCGAGAGAGCGATAGTTGCCGTAAGGAAAAATCGCCACGTTCGTGATCTCCGAGTTCTTGCAGTTTGAAAGCGTGAAGTCGATCAGACGGTACTTCGCCCCAAATGGCAAGGCTCCGGGTATCCGGTGTCGACAGAGTTTGTTGAAAGCGCCTTTGCTGGAAGCGTCGACGACGACAAACAAGTTGGCCATTTAGATCGCCTCCGGCTTGAGTGGATTCGATCCATCGTATAGAGCAACTTGTTCCGGAGTGAAGACAAAGCCATCCGGAATGACTTGGTTACGGTTTACGATCGCATTTTTGATCAGTGCATCTTTACCGATCACAACGCCGGGGAGAATAACAGAATCTTCGATTATCGCTCCTTCTTTGACGATCGACTGATATCCGAGTACCGAATGTTTAACTGTGCCATTGATGATCGAGCCGTCGGCGATGATCGAATTGGCGATCTTGGCCTTGGACATGACGATATGGGGAGGAAGATTCAGCGATTTGGAATAGATCGGCAAGTTCTTTGACAAATTCAAGGTCAAAAAATCGGGATTGTCAAGCAAATCCATGTTCGCTTGATAGAGCGACTTAATTGTCCCCACATCGGCCCAGTAGTCGTTAAACTCATACACCGCTACCCGCCGCTTTTCCTTGATTGCCCTAGGAATGATATTTTTGCCAAAATCGATGTCGCTCTCGGTAGTCACATTGCTGAGCAGTTCCTCAAGCGCACTGGTATTGAACAAGTAGACTCCCATCGAGGCCAAGTTAGTGGTCGGTTTGTCAGGCTTTTCCTTGAAATCGACAAGCATTTTGTTCTCATCTGTCATCATCACCCCATAACGGGACGCATCTTCATACGCTACTTTGGTGCCGGCTATCGTGACTTCGGCTCCGCGTTCTATGTGGTAAGCAAACATTCTTTCGTAGTCCATCTTGTAGATGTGGTCGCCGGAGAGAATCAACACGTATTCCGATCTGTTTTCGGTGATGAACTTAAAGTACTGCTTGACGGCGTCAGCCGTTCCTTGTTGCCACAAAATCGTCTCGTTAGTGGCATAAGGCGTCAGGAAGCGAATCCCGCCATCGATATAATCAAGATCCCAAGAAGCTCCCGAACCGATATAAGTCATCAATTCTTGGGGCTCATACTGGGTGATGATACCAACGATGTCGATATTGCTGTTGGTGATGTTTGAAAGGGTGAAATCAATCAGGCGGTATTTGCCGCCGAAAGAAACAGCGGGTTTTGCCAGATCCCGCGTGATACCGCCAAGTCTGGTGCCTTTGCCGCCAACCAAAATCATCGCGATCAGGTTTTTGCGCATTGATTTCAGCTCCTTTCTACTTGATATTTCAAAATGCTGATCGACAACGGCCCAACCACTAACTCAATCGCGTTTTCCTGATGGTGGATCGTTTTTGGAAAAGAGGAAAGCGGGATTCCGTTGTATTGACCTGAGCCGCCGTAGATTTCCTTGTCTGAACAAAGCACTTCCTCATAGACGCCTGCTTTAGGCACCCCAAGAATGAATTTCGGATAAGTTACTGGCGTCATGTTAAAAACAATAACCATCAATTCGTCATCGCTTTTGGCTTTTCGTGCAAAAGACAGGATTGACTGTTTGCCATTGTCGGCGTCGATCCAAAAGAAACCGCTCGGATCGTAGTCGAGTTCGAATAGGGGCGGATGATAATTGTAAACCTTGAGCGTGTCCTTCACAAACCGGTTCACTTGGGCATGCATCGGATAGTTGAGGAGAAGCCAATCCAGCTCTTCTTTGTCTTTCCACTCATGCATCTGGGCGAATTCTCCGCCCATAAACAGCAGTTTCTTGCCGGGATGTGTGAATAGTAGACCGATCAGCAGTCTGAAGTTAGCGAATTTTTGCCAGTAGTCACCAGGCATCTTGTCAACTAGAGACTTCTTGCCATGCACAACTTCATCGTGTGATAATGGCAAAATGAATCGTTCCGAGTAGTTATATACCATCCCGAATGTCAATAGATTGTGGTGATACTTGCGGTAAATTGGATCCTTTTCGAAATACTTGAGCGTATCGTTCATCCAGCCCATGTTCCATTTATAGTCAAAGCCGATTCCGCCTTCATCTACCGGAAACGTCAATTTGGGAAAAGTGGTCGAATCTTCGGCGAACATCAGAAGGGAGTGGTCTTTGTCCTTAATGAAGTAGTTGAGAGCTTTGAGAAAAGTGACTGCACCCTCGTTGATGCCGAGGGCGCTGTTGCCAAGATAATAAAGAATGTTCGAGACGGCGTCGATGCGGAAACCATCGATATGGAAGTACTCGATCCAAAAATCGGCGTTAGAAAGCAAGTAACTCTTGGTTATACCTTTGCCAAGATCGAGGTTCACGGTTCCCCACCCCTTGTTCTCGCGAATCTCTTCGTCGTGATACTCATAAAGAGTGCTTCCATCGAAAAGATGCAAACCGTGGGCATCTTTACAGATGTGTCCGGGGACCCAGTCGACAATGACCCCCAGTCCTTCCTGATGGCAACGATCGACAAAATACATGAAGTCCTTGGGTACGCCGTACCGGGATGTCGCCGCATAGTATCCAGTCCCCTGATAGCCCCACGACTCATCAAGCGGATGTTCGATGATCGGCATGATCTCGATATGCGTAAAGCCGTGTTCCTTCACATAGGGTATAAGGTAATCCACCAGTTCATTGTATTTATGAAAAGAACCGTCCGGCTTGGTCATCCATGATCCCAAATGAACCTCATAGATTGCCAGAGGGCTTTGGTTGTGATCTTTAACTCTGCGCTTGCTCAAGTAATCGTCATCATGCCACAAAAACCCATCGATATCGTATACTTTTGATGATGTTTCCGGTCTGTCATCAGCGAAGAATGCGAAGGGATCAGCTTTGAACAATGTTTGGTTCTGCTTTGTGAGAAGGCAATATTTGTATCTTATCCACTCGCTAACGGCGGGAACAAATAAAGAAAAGACGCCAAAATCGTCGGTCTTTTCGAGTACATGCGCACGTGAATCCCAGTTGTTGAAGTCGCCCACAACAGATACAATTTCAGCGTTTGGTGCGTACACCGTGAAGCGGACGCCAAGGATTTTTCCCTTGTCGTCTTTTTCGAGATGGGAGCCAAAATGACGGTAAGCTTCTTTCAGTTTGCCTTCATTGAATAGGAAAAGATCGGCGTCGGACAATCGATACTGCATGTCATCTTCTCCTTTCGAGAGTTTTCTTGATCAAGGGATAACTATATCCTCTGGCAAGGAGTCCTCTGATAAGTTTCGTTTTCAGATCTTCTTGGGAATCACCAGTTCTTTGATAGCGTTTCTCGAGTCTTGAAAGGTCCTTGAGGATTTCTTGGTCTTCTTGGATCTGATTTTCGAATTCACTCCGGTGGTCATCCACAAACGCCATGACATCATGGACACCGTAGCCTTTTGCAAGCAGATGTCGCTTCATCTTGTCGCAAGAAGCCTTGCATGATCCTGATTTGAACGATACGATCTTTTTCTTGAACAAGTATTCGAGATTACTGTTAACCGCTTCCAAAGTGATCCCGGCCACAGATCGGAAGAGCACACGT
>JAQVPE010000092.1 GCA_028702245.1 Candidatus Izemoplasmatales bacterium | reverse complement strand
ATTATAAAGATCAAGAGCGTCATGGACCTGGGTGGCGAAGGGAGTCTCCCGGAAAATTTGGATCGTGTTCCGGTTGGCATTGTCATCGATCACATACAATTTACCCTTGGAATCTTGGGCGATCGTCGAGGTGGACATGAAAAGTCCAAGTTTATCGTTGCCGGTGCCCTGGCCCCCGAATTGAAACAGAAGGTTGCCGAGCGAATCATACTCGAGAATCGTGCCACCAGAGGTCACGGCATAGAGATTACCGACCGTTCCGACCCAGGCGTCGACGATATTGCCATGGGTGAACATGTCATCGGGGAAGAAATTTAGGCCGCCAATATTGACTTTTTTGAGGTTGTCGCCTTGATTGTCATCGACGACCGTTTTGGTGATAGTGTAGTAATAACCATGGTTGTCGAGGGCGACATTGGTGACGGGAACGGGAACGTTCTTAGGCAAAACCACATTAGGATTGTTTTGGTAAACAAGTCTTTTGAGCCGCTCCCAAATGGTGATTTGGATCGGGTTCGAGGCAAAATAGTTGATGAAACGGTTTTGATCGTTGATCATGATGACGCCATTGGTCGTTCCTTCGTTGATGACGTACATAGTCTTGTTATGATCGACAGCGATCTTACTTGGTCTAAACAAGAATCCCTCCGCTTCCAACAATTCGCTTTGGGGAGTTTGGAAAGTATTTTTGATGGTGATCATCAAATCAGGATTCGTTTCTTCTTTATCGATTTCAAAGACGTAGACTGCGCCGATGTCATCATTCGTCAAAGCCATCCCATAGTCGGCGACATAAATCAGATCATCGACGACGGCGACTCCCATCGGTTTGATCAGGATATCGCTCCCGAAACTGGCAATGACTTCATAGGTGGGATCGAGAACGACGATCCGCTTGTTGTTAGTGTCAGCGATATAGATGTAGTCGTCTTGATCGATGAACATATCTTTGGCTCCGTCGAGCGTCGAATCATCGCTCAAGGTCCGGATCATCCGAATGGCCTCATAAGCCTCGTTGGTTTCTTGAAGCTCGCCGTTGCGGTCGAGCGAAAACGTCTTGTAGGCGGACGCCCCTTCCGCTTTGGGGATCCGGCCGGCAGCCATGGCCGAAATCCCAAGGAGAAGCGAGAAAAGGAGAATGAGTTTTTTCTTGATCATTTTACTTGATACCCGAGTGCGCCATCGTGTTCATGACGCTGTTTTGGAGAACGATGAATAAGACGACATTGGGTACGAAAATAATCAGACTTGCCGCGGCTGCCATGCCTTGGGCGGCGATTGCGTTCGTACCGATCGTCAATGCTTGAAAGTAATACGGTAAGGTTTTGATGGCCTCGTCGTTGACATATAGATTTGAGGTTTGGACATTGTTCCAGGCGTTTTGGAATGACAAGATCATGACCGTCGCTAACGCCGGTTTAATGAGGGGCATCACGATCTTGAGATAAATCTGAAAATTGGTTGCGCCATCGATTTTTGAAGCTTCATAAAGTTCGATGGGAACCTGATCCATGAACTGCTTCATCAAGAAGACTCCGACAGGCATGGCAATCAAAGGCACGACATGGGCGAAAAGGGTGTTTGTGACGCCAAGAGCGTTCATAACGATGAACCTGGGAACGGCGATAGCCACCGGAACGATGATGATAGCGATCTGATTGATCAAGAACAGCGTCTTCTTCCCCTTGAAATTCAAAAAGGAGAAAGCGAAGGCCGCAAGCGATCCCAAGATCAGTGTGAAACCGATCACGAGGGCGCTCACAAGGAGCGAGTTGAACAAGTAACGGGAAAAAGGCACCCCGGTCTGCGAAGCAAGCGTGAAGAGGTTTTGGAAATTGTCAAGCGTCAGCCTGGAAGCGAAGATTTTCGGCGGATAAGCGTAAAGCTGATCGAGCGGTTTGAAGGCGTGGGAGAAGATGAAGATCAAAGGCAGCGACGTCACAATAAGCATTGGCAAAACGAGAATAAAGAACTTGATCTGGCTTTTATGGAGTCTGGACGGATTGATCTTGGTCCCTTGGAACTTGGATTTGCGGTTTTGGCGTTTGCGCCTTAGTTTCATGACGATTTTTTCGGTTTCGGAAAGATCGCGTTTCAAATCTCTCATCACGGTCACTTCCTTTCCCCGAACAGCTTGGTGGCGAAGCGGTTGAACAAAAGCACGATGACGAGAAGAATCACCGAAATGGCGGCGGCATAGCCCATTTCATATCGGGCAAAACCGTAGTCGTTCATATGGTCGACGATCAGCCAACCGGCCATTTGCGGCGGCGGTGTCGATCCGGAGAGGGCAGCGGCGATCCCGGCGGCGTTGAAAGTGCCGACGAGCGCCATGACGGCCCCAAACAGCATTTGCGGTTTCATCGAAGGAATCGTGATGTAGAAGATTTCTTGCCATTTTGATTTCATCCCATCGACATAAGCCGCCTCGTAAAGGTCTTTATTGATATTGAGAATACCCGAAAGCATTGCCAAAAAGCCAACCGACATCGATCCCCAAATACCGACAAAGATCATGATTCCGAAGATGAAGTTGGTGTTTTGGAGCCATTGGACAGGTTCATTGATGAAACCCCAGTTCAACAACATGTAATTGAGATAGCCGCGGTTGTCGCCACTAAAGACCACTTTCCAAATGACCGACATCAGAACTCCACTCGTCAGAGAAGGCGAATAGAGAATGATCGCGATCACCGTTCTGACCTTATGTGTCAACTGAGCGAGCAGCCACGCCATGAAAAAGGAGATGATATAGCCGACGGGACCGATAATCAATGCGTACTTGATCGTCGTCGGCAAGGCATATTGCATGAAGTCCGCGTCCTGGGTGAACATAGTGACATAGTTTTTGAAACCGACCCAAGTCGGGAAATTGATCGTATCGAAATATGTGAATGAAAGCACGATCGAGATGATGATGAGCAAAACCAAAAACACGAAGAAGACGGTCAAATACGGACCGACAAAGAAATAAGCCCTGTTGTCGTGCTTGCCTTTCTTAGCCATCGTCTTCATCTCCAATCCAGAGATGGATGTTGTCATTCATCGCCACGATATAATCTTTGCCGTCAGGGTTGGCTTGGGATTTGTAGCCGAACTCCTCGAATTTACGGTTCAGTTCCCGGGAAATCCGGGGAATGGATTCATTGATCGCCACATTGACATCGGTGAGATCGATGACGACCTTGTTCCAGATGTTTGACAATTCCCGCTCGACAATGTAACTGCCGGGAGTGATTGCCGGTGTGCGCGCCCACAAAGCCTGTTCTAACATCGGTTCTTTGATTTCTTCGTCCCAGACAGATGCCTCGAGGGCATCCATATTAGCGGAAATCACGAGGAATTTCTCGCCCAGATTGGTTTTGATGTTTTGCATGAATGCAATTTGGGTCTCGGTTGAATTCCACCACTTGATCAATTCCCAGCCCTCAGTCTGCATTTCGGAGTTTTCAAACATGATCGAGGCTTTGCCGTAGGCGGCACTGTAGCGTTCAACGATACTGTCGCCATTCGTGTCCCTTCCGGGGATCACGGTCGCACCCCATTGCCCCGAAAGTTCCGGTGCGGCGTATTTCAACTGCAAGTACAACTCAACCGTCGAGATTCCGATTGGAATGTCACCGGAGCGAAAATGCTCGAAGAAAGAGGAGATTTGCAGAGGAAGGTCATAAATCGTGAATAAACTCGTCATGAAACGGATCGCGTTCACGGTTGCTTGTTCCTTGAGGGTGGTGGCGATGCCATCAGGAGTATAGATTTCGCCACCGTATTGATAGATGAGCGGAGTCGTCATACCATAACCCTTGAAGGCGTTTTCGCCGCCTAATGGATGATAGAAGTTCATCTTGTGGCTTTGCAAGATCGGCAGCATCCCGATCACATCGTCCCAGGTATCGGGGATTTCGAGTCCGAGGTAGTTCATGACATCTTTGCGATAATAGAGCAAATAGACGCTTTGGGTCTCGGGGATGCCATAGACCCCGTCTTCGAAGATGAGAGTCGTAAAGTTGTTGGGTACGTGGTGGCTGGCGACATCCTGAAAGTCGGGATAACTGGATAAATCGGCAAGCATTCCCCTCAAGGCATAAGAATAGGGGATCCAGGTATCGACGCTCAAAGCGACATCGGGATTGTCGTTGGTCGCATTGGCGAGGATGATCTTGGATGTATCCGCAAGGATCGAACATTTGACTTTGATTCCGGTTTCCTTGGTAAAACCCTGGTCGATCATGCTTTGGATGATATCGAGATAGAGCGATGACTGACCGACCCAGACTTCAAGGGTTTCGCTATCGACATCGGTGCGGTTGTAGCGAGTATCGAAGAAAGAGTAGAAGAATGATTTGATGCCGTCCCAAAGCCTGACAAAGAACGGGGCTCGCGGATTTGGCAGTTCAACGTCATTGTAAAAGTAGATTTCATCGATCGAGAGCGGTTGGTTTAACAGTGAGCCGATGACGTTTCCGATCAACTGGTAACTTGAACCGCTGCCTTCGGAGAATTCCGGAAGCTTGGAACCGATCTTGTTTGGCGTTTTCGCCAAACGCCTCAGTTGCTTGGCCGCAACTTCGAGAGCTGATGTTTGCGGCGAAGTGGAAAGACCGTCATCCATTTCATTGATCGTGTCATACAGAGTTTCGAGAGTTTCGGCATAACCAATGAGATCTTCGGTGATGGTAGGCAGGTATTTGAGGATGTTCCAATCCAGCGCATCGCTCGGATTTCCACCGGTGATGGTTTGCACCTGCAGACCGATTTTGTTGATATTGTCCATGATCCGATGCAGTTCATCGACAATATCTACATATTGGGAGACGGTCGATTCGATCGTCAGAGAATGTTCTCCCGCTTCCAGATAAATCCAAAAAGCCTCATCCTCGTTTCCGAGGGTGACGGTGTTCCAGCGTTTGCTGGTTGGAAAAGTGTAGGC
>JAQVPE010000091.1 GCA_028702245.1 Candidatus Izemoplasmatales bacterium | reverse complement strand
GGTGATGGCCAAGTTAGTGCAACTAGACTACATCATTACCAACAGTCAACGCTATGTGACATTAGGAAAGGGATTTAGGAACTAGAGTAATGCTGTTTTCTTGAGGAAATGGTCATAAGTGAGTATTACACACACGAGTTATCTACGATTGACAGACTATACTAGTTTAGCTGACTACATATCAAATTGACCCTTAAGTGTATCACCGAGTGTTGTATTGAGGTAAAATGATTTTGAACACCAGTAATGTTCATCTTTATTTGCATCAATAAGTTGAATAGAAATCGCATGACTATTGAATATACTGTTTATTTCTCATCTGTTCTGTGTTACTATTGTAGCAAGAAAGGAGATATCAAGTTGTTAACCTACTTTCATTGTCTACTCATCAATCTACACTTGATGAACAAAGCACAATGAAGAAAGCATTATTTTTCTTGTGGATGATCGTGTTTCTTCTTTGTAGCACTGGATGCACTCAAGAAGAAAAAGAGTTCATTTTTGAGAACTACGGCATGGAAAACGCTTTTCGAAATAAGAACGGGCATATGGTTACTCTACAGAATCCCTCAGGCACCATATACTATGGTCAAACAAATGATGTTAAGTATCGAGAGGCTGCTGTTTTTGCTTGTGATGAGTTAAGTACTGTCAATGGTATCTTCATTCAGGTTGTCTTTGACTCGCAAGATCCTGCTCCATTCAAATACCGTGCTACATTAGCTCCAGCAGGATGCAATCCATTATTATGTCCCACCCATTCCATTAATATGTCTGTACCAAACTCTAGCTATTATGTAGCAAAATTCCAGCCTTCATGGGGTGGAGCATACGGCGCTCAGTACGTTGGTGCAACAATTACTATGAACCGGTCTTACATAGATTACTATCAACAGGCGGCGCTTAATCATGTTGCGTTACATGAGTTCGCTCATACTTTTGGATTGGATGATTTATACGACAATGAAGCAAAGGGCTACACAATTATGTATGGGGTTTTTGACCCATATTCTTCTCCGATCTTAAGTGAACTATCGGAGTTTGATCGAGCCAATTTGGGTTGGGCATATGATCCAGAATTTCCTGATTAGACTTTGCGACGTATCAAAGATTTACCGTGGAAGAAGAAGAAAACGAAATATCGGCTTACTTGATATCTCCCTCGATTTTCCTAAAAGAGGGATGGTTTTTGTTTGTGGGAAGAGCGGGGCCGGAAAAACCACGCTACTCAATCTAATCAGCGGTTTGGACAAACCCTCAAAAGGGAAGATCCTTTATCAAGGCAAAGATATGAACTCGTTTTCGTTTCGGGATACATTGAACTTCAGAAGAAATGGAATCGGGTTCATCATGCAAACGAACAGTTTGATTCCAAACTATAGCGTCATCGAGAATATCAAGGTGGCCTTGCGGTTGATCGGAGTCAATAAGACTGATCAGGATTCATTGGCACTAGAAGCTTTGAGACGGGTTGGGCTTGAGGAGAAGGCCCAGGAACGGGTTGGAAGCATTAGTGGTGGCGAGTACGCACGTATTCAGATAGCTAGAGCTTTGGCGAAAAAGCCAAGAATACTACTATGCGATGAACCAACAGGCAATCTCGATGAAGAAAACTCCCTGTTACTCTTCGATTATTTAAAAGAAATCTCAGAGTCAAGACTTGTGATAATAGCTACTCACGATCAGCATTTGGTGCAAAAATACGCCGACAGGATCATAAGTATCGAGAATCACTTTTTAACCCGAGATGATGATTTATGCAAGACTGACCATATCGATGAAGATCAGGAGCAGGACCAGACACAAGCAAGAATGAAACAAGGGAGAATAAACCTGGAAGACCTGATATCTATATCATGGATGTTCATCAAAAACCATCTCTTTTCACTGGCCGTGATGATAATATTGATTGCATGTCTCAGCACATTGATGGCATCAATGCTTGCCATTGTAGAATACGACCGTTTTTCCGCATACATGAATACCCTTGAAGAAAAAGATGAGTACGTCATACCAGTCACTAAGTACGAGGATCAAGCAGACTATTTTGATAATCAAATTATCTTTTATGGTCCATCAACTTTGAACAATGAAATTGATGAAAGTCATTTCCAAGAATTATCGGCGATCGTCAATGGACGTCTTCCAATTCTCCGGGGCTATTATTTCAGCTGGAATTTTCAGGATTTCATGGATTTTCGGTTCGTAATCAACCCTGATTTCAGTCAGAATCCGTTTTACGCAACCAACTTTTCGACGTTAATTGTCGTAGAGGATTTCAGTGAGTTTCACGAACCGATCAGATATGGCGAGTACCCGGATGAGCCAAACGAAGTATTGATATACGACTACATGGCCTATAACATTCTCGAATCCGGAGGACTGACGGAAATCGCGACTCAAAGTGACCTCATCGATTTTGAACTGGTCGACAAAGATACCGGACTCAAAATGACGATTTCCGGAATTTTAAGAAGCGACTACAGGCAATACCTATACGTGATATACCAACAATTCTTAGACGCCAGATACGAAGCTACATATCTTTCCGGATTACGGGCTATCTATGGGTTCGCGGATATTCTGGAAGAAGTATCCCAGAGAGAGAATATGTATTCGCTTAACAACATCTCCTTTTATGATGAAAAAGATTATCAGTTCAATTTTATCACAACCGACTGTCAATTCCGCAAACTGCGGATTGTGACTAGTCTTGAAGGCTATGATACCATCGGCGATGTCAAGAACGTGGGTACAGGACTCATAATGTCAGATCACCAACTCGCGAAAGTAATGGATATTGAAGTGTCTGATATTGACGCCGATTTAGTAAATAATCTTAGTCTATATGGCGGAATACGTGATATCACACAAACATACACTAACTCAAGCATGAGAATCAATCCTTTACTTTCGGCATTGTATGCTGTGTACAGGTCAGACTCGTATGACCCTTACATAATGGACTTTATGTATGACCCGGGGCTCGTTGTCGCGATCAAAATTCCCGGATCACTTCGGATGCACTATCTAGGTCTTTCAAATGATTGGAGTAAGAACCGGGATGTTCTTGATGAACTTCAATGGCCACAGAATCCATTATCGGTCTATGAAAACGATAGTAACTATCATGTCGAGGGCTACGCTGAATACACTGTTTATCGCGACATGATAGTGCAAGCCACTGATACCGTTGAAAGCATCCAGAGAATCGGGACGCGGATTGGCATTATCGTCGGTGCTACAACAGTTTTTTTCCTGATTTTATTTGTCAACAACGCCAGGAGGAAGAACCGGTTCAACCTCGGAGTCTTGTCATCGATAGGCGCAAGCGGCTTCCAGTTAGCGATCTTTGTCGGGTCGGAACTGGTAATTGTCGGGTTGCTGGGAACCGCGTGTGGGATAGCGCCGGCGATCTATCTGACCAATCTCATCAACCGAGATTTGTTTGAAAGTCTGCCTCTGGAAATCTTCTTTTTCGAAGTATCATGGTCTGATTATCTTTTCGTGGCGCTTGTACAGGTTCTGTTATTGATAACATCCGCCGTCGTCGTGTATGGAATCATCCCAAGATACCAGTCGATCTCTATGCTGAGGTAACGGACGAATCCGATTCAGATACAAAAACGATTACGAAGAAAAGAAAACAAGTCCCGAGTGATCAGGACTTGCTTTTTTGATGATCTTCACACATTGAGACGAACAATTCGTGGATTTCTGAGTTGTCCGACAATTCCGGATGGAAAGCGGTAGCGAGTTGATTGTTTTCTTTGGCGGCGACGATCTTATCGTCCACTACCGCCAGCACTTCGACGTTTTCCCCGACGCTCTCAATATAGGGGGCGCGAATGAAAACCATGGGGATCTCGCCGATGCCTTTGAAATCGCAGACCCTTGTGAAACTGCCTAGTTGCCGGCCATAGGCGTTTCTTTTGGCGGTGATAGCCATTGTCTTTAATGAGAAGAAGCCGTTGTTGGTAACATCTTTGGCGAGCAGGATCAATCCGGCACAGGTGCCAAAGACCGGTAAGCCGTCATTGATCATTGCTCTTATTGGCTCCAACATTCCAAGATCCATGAGAAGCTTGCCGATGGCACTCGATTCGCCACCGGGAATGATCAAACCGATCATGGGAATGTTCAAATCGTTCGGTTTGCGGATCAAATGCGTTTTGACCTTCAGTCTCTCCAGCATTTGTTGGTGTTCGAAGAATGCTCCTTGCAAGGCGAGGATGCCGATCGACATGTTGGTTTACTCTCCGCGCTTTGCCATTAACAAATCGATTTCTTGTTCATTGATGCCTACCATCGCATCGCCGAGATCCGCGGATATTTCCGCGAGAATCACGGGATCGTTATAGTTGGTGACCGCCTTGACGATCGCCTGGGCCCTTCTGGAGGGATCGCCTGATTTGAAGATGCCCGAGCCGACGAAAACACCCTCGGCGCCAAGTTGCATCATCAAAGCCGCGTCAGCGGGAGTGGCGACGCCGCCGGCTGCGAAATTGACGACCGGCAATTTCCCGTGTTCATGGACGTATTTGACAAGATCGAGACTGACGCGGTGTTCCTTTGCGGCTTCAAACAGCTCGTCTTCACGAAGCGACATAAGTTCCCGGATTTGTTTTTGAATCAGGCGCATATGCCTGACGGCCTGGATAATGTCTCCGGTTCCCGGTTCGCCCTTGGTCCTGATCATCGAAGCGCCCTCGGCAATCCTTCGCAAAGCTTCGCCAAGATCTTTGGCGCCACAAACGAACGGCACTTTGAACTGGGTCTTGTCGATATGGTAGATATCGTCCGCAGGGGACAAAACTTCGCTTTCATCGATATAGTCGATCTCGAGAGCCTCGAGAATCTGGGCCTCGACAAAATGGCCGATTCTAACTTTGGCCATCACCGGGATCGAAACCGCACTTTGGATTTCCTTGATCAATTTGG
>JAQVPE010000090.1 GCA_028702245.1 Candidatus Izemoplasmatales bacterium | reverse complement strand
CCTCGACGATGATGTTGATATCGCTATGAAGCGTCCTTTGTTTTTGTTGTCTTTTTTCTTCCGGCAAGTTGATTTTTTCGAGCAGTTCTTCTTCTGACAAGGTTTCTTTTCCAAGCAAGAGATTCAACGCTCCGATTGGAGAAATGATGTTCTTACCGATCTCGAAATAGAAATCTTCGACACTTTTAACGCCTTTGTTCGCGAATAGATCGCTGACCAGTTTGTCGGAGAGATTGACCATCGTATGGCGCGATAGGACTTCGCGTTCGAAATCCTCGCGTCCCTGCTCGACAAGAACATCGCGCTTCTGCCGATTCAGAAAATTCTTGATTTTGCTTCTGGCATTCGAAGTTTTAGCTAATTTTAACCAGTTTTCATTTGGACCGACAGCGTTTTGGCTGGTTCGGATTTCGACCATGTCGCCAGTTTTCAAAGTGTAATCAAGCGGTTGAATCTTGCCGTTGATGATCGCTCCCACAGTCTTCTCCCCGAGTCTTGTATGGATCCGGAAAGCAAAATCTAGCGGAGTCGCCCCTGCAGAAAGGTCGATGATATCCCCGTTTGGAGTGAACACATAAACATTGGCATTCAGGATGTCGTCAGTAAAAATATTCAGGATCTCTTCCTCGGAATCGGATTCCTCGGTGTAACGGATCAACTCGGAATACCACCTGAGTTTCGAAGAAACTATATCTTCGATGTTCTTCCGGCTTTGAGCATGGCCAAGACCTTCTTTGTAAGCCCAATGGGCGGCAACGCCCTTCTCGGCGATCTCGTCCATTTCACGGGTCCTAATTTGAATCTCATAGATCTTGCCCTTGTGAACAACGGTCGTATGGAGCGATTGGTACATATTCGGCTTGGGCATGGCGATGTAGTCTTTAAACTTGCCCGGAACCGGGATGAATTTCGAGTGGACGATGCCAACAGCCCGATAACAATCGCTGATCGAATCGACGATCACCCGGAGCGCCAATAAATCGCTGATTTCCTCGAAATCAAGATGCTTCACCATCATTTTGCGATAAACGCTATGGATATTCTTGATCCTTCCCGAAACCTCAAAATGGAAGTCTTCGTGTCTAAGCAAATCTTCAAGTTCCGCTTGCATGATCTTGATATCGAGCTCGCGGTTGACTTTTTTGTCTTTGATCAGCCTCGATATTTCCAAGTATTCGGTCGGATACAAGTACTTGAAAGCCAAATCTTCGAGTTCGGCTTTGAGCCGGTACATTCCGAGGCGATGGGCGATCGGCGCGAAGACGTCGAGCGTCTCTCTGCTGATGCGGATCTGCCTTTCGGGATCGAGATGATTCAGTGTGCGCATATTGTTCAGCCGATCCGCGAGTTTGACAAAGATCACGCGGATGTCTCTTGCCATCGCCAAAACCATCTTTTGATGATTCTTCGCTTGTTCCAAAGGCCTGGAAATCTCGTAATGTAGATGGTGGAGTTTGGTCAGCCCTTCGACGATTTCGGCTACTTCCTCACCGAAAAGTTTCTTCAGTTCGCCGTACTCAGTCTCGGTGTCTTCAAGGATGTCGTGAAGCAGCCCGGCAACGATCGTGTTGGGATCGACACGATATTCGCTGAGCGTGATTGCGACTTGGACGGGATGGATGATGAATGGTTCACCTGATTTGCGTTTTTGCGACAAGTGCTTTTCATAAGCAAAATCAAAAGCGCGCCTGATAAAATCGAGGTGCTCCGGTTTTGACAAATATGAGGAAATTGCAGTCTCTAAGGGGCGAAAAGCGTCATCTTTGGACATCATCGTCCCTCCCTTCGGTAAAAAGTCGCAATCAATAGTTCAAAAGCGCTTTAATGGGGTAATTCGGAAAACGATCACGGCCGCCAAGATCGACGAGTTCGATGACAAAAGCCAAGCCAACGACCACGCCGCCAGCTTGTTCGACCAATTTGATCGTCGCTTCCATGG
Source organism: Candidatus Izemoplasmatales bacterium (assembly GCA_028702245.1). Taxonomy (GTDB): domain Bacteria; phylum Bacillota_I; class Bacilli_A; order Izemoplasmatales; family Hujiaoplasmataceae; genus JAAYZB01. Next base: position 3,067 of record JAQVPE010000090.1, on the reverse strand, counting down.
TGCCGCCGGTTGCGAGCAAATCATCGACGATAACGACTTTTTCGCCCTTTTTGATCGCATCTTTATGCATGCACAAGGTGTTTTTCCCGTATTCTAATTCATAATCGTAACTCATTACCTCTCGCGGCAGTTTTCCCGTTTTGCGAACGGGGATGAAGCCGGCCTCGAGCAAAACCGCCACTGGAGCGCCGATGATGAAGCCGCGGGCATCGGGTCCGACGACCTTGGTCGCTCCTAGAGATTTGCCAAAAGCGGCGAGTTCGCCGATAGCTTTGTGAAATGCTTTTCCGTCTCCGATTAATGGGGTGATATCCTTAAACTGGATACCGGGGATCGGGAAATCGGGCACATTGATGATATAGTCTTCAAAGTTCATGGTTTTCCTCCTTGAGTTTTTCATAATAGGTTTTTAGTCGCCCTGTCGGCAACGAATATAATCTTTCGATGTCGTTTCTCAGTCCGGAATATTTCCGGTACGTTGAAGAATTTTTCAAGTCTTTTTTCTCCGAGACTTCGACGATTTTAAGACAAGAATCGCTTTCTTCAAGGAGTCCAACTTCAATCAGGATGTCGGTCACGATGCGGGCGACCGCCTCATCAACGCCAAAGTTTCTCGCAAAGTCTTTAAGAGTCGCATTAGCGCTTTTCTTATAATACAGATAACTTCTGCCGATGAAGTCCTTGGTCATTATCTCCGATACGTCAGGAACAAGAACCTTTTTGGTAATCACGACCGTCGATTCATGACCTCCGGTGATGCCTTTAATAATCGTTTCATCGTCAATGATCAAAGCCTCATCGAAGAATCCGAGTTCGTCGATGGTCTTTCGATCGGTCTCGCGATAATCCAGAAGTTGAAAGTGCGGACATTCCAAATCTTTGATAATGATCTGGATTTCAAAGCGGTTTCGCCAATTGTTGATGTTTAGACCGCCGACAATATTGACGCGATCGTTCTCTTGCAAGCGGTAATAATACTCGGCTGAGTTGAATGCAAGCGCATCGAACAAGATGCCATTGTGGCTCACGGTAAGCTTCGTGTGTCGATTTTGGAGCAGTTGTTTCTTCTCGACAACTAAATCGCCAAGCAGGAAAGTCGCCGTGAAAAACGACAAATCTTGGAGTTCTTTGACTGTTTGGATCCTGATTGTGTCAATGGCAACCTCCATGTCGACATTCAGTTTCGGCAAAGCGTCTGTCCTTGAAACCTGGTTCAACCTTTGAGTAAGAATCGGAATGTTCTCCGCCTCAATTTGGAGCCCGGCAGCTTGTTGGTGGCCGCCAAAACGCATCAAAAGGTCTTTGGACTGCTGGAGCTTCTCAAGGATGTTGTCGTAGGCGAACGATCGCATCGAGCCTTTGCCAATCCCGGCTTCGTCCAAGGTGATGACGATTGCGGATCGCTGGTATTTTTCAGCCAGCTTTTGCGCGCAGATCCCGATCACGCCCTCATGGAGGTTTTTTGAGGCAACGACGATCACACTGTCGTTTTGATCGACCATTTCCTCGCAGATCTTCAAAGCTTCTCCGGTCAGTTCTTTCCGGCTCTCATGATTTTCCTCGATTTGCTTGATCAATCGATCCACTTCGGCTTCCGACTCGCTTACGAGCAGTCTGACGGCGTCATGAGCCTTGCCCAGACGCCCGGAACTATTGATTTTCGGTGCGATTTTGAAAGCAATGGCCGTTTCATTGATCATCTCAAGATTCGATGAGGCAATCAGTTTCTTAAGACCAAGGTTCTCGGTTTTTCGGAGTTGTTTTAGTCCAAGATTCACCATAGCTTGATTTTCATCGATCAATGGCATCAAATCGGCAATGGTGCCAATCATCACGAGATCATAAAGGTTCGTCAACTTGTCATTGGCAAAGGCCGAAGCCAGTTTGTAGGCGGTCATCACGCCGGCGATATCCTTGAACGGATAATCCGGGCTGTGTTTGGCGTGGATGATGGCGTAGGCGTCAGGAAGGACGCCTTTGTCCTCGTGATGATCGGTGATGATGGTATCGATCCCCGCTTGCTTCATCTTCAAAACTTCGTCGATGGCCGTGATCCCGTTGTCCACGGTGATCACCAGGGCATATTCGTTTTCAATGATCTTGCCGACAGAGCGCATATTGAGTCCGTAACCGTCTTGGAACCGGTCGGGAAGGTCAAACTCGACGTTTGCCCCAAAAAGATTGAGCGTCCGGTACAAGACCGAGATGGCGCTGATGCCGTCACAGTCGTAATCACCGAAAATCAAGATTTTTTCCTTACGCTCGATTCCTTCTTTGATTCTGTTCACGGCTTTTTGCATCCCTTTTAACAGCCAAGGATCATGGAGCGACTCCTCGCCCATAGCGAAAAAATGATCCACATCGTCGATACCGCGGTTGGCCAATATTTGTTTGAAGACACCATGATCGTCCATGATGCTAGGTGCCAGTACATGCCAATCGTATTTCGGCCTGATCAAACTATCACTCTTTCCTTCAGCATATTATAGCGGTTATTGCTCCTTGTGTATAGACATGTCTATGAATTATCAAAACTTGAATGAGATGTCCAGACTCTTGTATGAATGGGTGATCATCCCGACGGAAATGTAGTCGACATTGCATTGGGCGACATCTTTGATCCTTTCAAGAGTCATGTTCCCGCTGGCTTCAAGTTTCTTTTGCCCGGCGTTCATCGCCACACACGCTTTTGTCGCTTCTAAACTCATGTTGTCGAGCATGATGATATCGCAATCGGTTTCAAGTGCTTCGGCGAACATCTCTTCATTTTCGACTTCAACTTCGATTTGAAATGTATTTCCGACTTTGGCTCTGACTTTTCTGACGGCTTCTGTAATAGAACCCGCAGCTTTGATGTGATTGTCTTTGAGCATGACCATCTCCGACAGATTCAGCCTGTGGTTCTTCCCGCCTCCGTGCCTGACCGCCATTTTTTCCAGGACCCTGATTCCGGGGGTCGTCTTTCTGGTGTCGAGGATGACGGCGTCGGTGCCTTTGGTCATAGCGACATACTTGGCGGTCAAGGTCGCTATCCCCGACATTCTTTGAAGAATGTTGAGGGCAACCC
>JAQVPE010000089.1 GCA_028702245.1 Candidatus Izemoplasmatales bacterium | reverse complement strand
TTTTACAGACGTTACTAATCCGCTGACCGGCATAAAAGGGGCAACGCAGGTATTTTCCAAACAAAAAGGCGCTTCCCTAGAAGCGACAAAAATTCTTGAAACGAATATGCTGCAATTTGAAACCATCATATCAAAAATGGGAGTAGATCCAAATAGGCCCGGAATGGGAGCTGCCGGCGGTATGCCCGCAGGATTGTCACTATTGCCGAATGTGATGGTATCGAGCGGCATAAATGTCATTCTTGAAACTTTGGATGCCGCGAGCATCATGGATGATGCCGATTTGCTAATAACCGGCGAGGGCCGGCTAGACGAACAAAGTTTTTCCGGCAAGGTTCTATCGGGACTGATAGATCTACAAAAAGGAAAAAAAGCAAAAATCATCTCTATGCCGGCTACAGCTAGCAATATTGGCGTCAAACTCGCAATCGCAAGCAATGTTGGCTGCTTTCCGTTATTTCCTTCAGGATCAGTGGTTGTGGATGATGTCGCAATGGTTATAAAGCAATTGAATGAACAATTAGGCAAATTGCTCTAAAACGCTATATTATTGAATGACGGCGGGTCTATTCCGACCAAGAGTTGTTTTAACGCGTTGTTTTGTGCTACAATCAAAACAGAAACAAAAAACGAATATTCAGAAGGTGATGAAATTGGTCGAGGAAAAAGCCTACGCGAAAGTGAATTTATTTCTCAATGTGCTTGATCAACGTAAAGACGGGTATCACAACCTCGAGATGATCAATGCAAAAATCGCGTTTCATGACATTATCAGAATCGAAAAAAATCCGACGCCCGGACTTGCGCTTATCATCTCGAATGATTTGTTTTTGTCAAATCAAAATAATGTTGTCCATGACATCGCATCCGAGATGTTGCGGCTTTACGCTCCCAGAGAGGGAGTCACGATCGAAATCGAAAAAAACATTCCCTTTGGTGCCGGACTTGGCGGCAATTCCGCCGACGCGGCGGCTATTATCAAGGGGGTTGACAAATTATTCGGTCTTGGTTTGACAAATGAGGCAATGAACGAGATCGCTCTTCGGTTTGGCGCGGATATTCCTTATTGCCTTTGCGATTATCCGGCCCTGGTCGAAGGGGTTGGCGATAGAATAACCAAACTCGATATCGATTTGAAACCCTGGAAGGTGTTGCTCGTCAATCCCAAAGTGTTTGTGTCAACGGCGTCCGCCTTCAATCTTGGCAAAAAAAACGGATTTGATAACACCGCAATCGAACCGATCAAAGCCGCTATTGATAAAGCCGATATTGCAGTTATCAAAGATTTAGTTCATAATGCTTTCACCGATATCGTACTTAATCAGTATCCCGAAATCAAAGAAGTGTATGAACTTATCAAATCGCATTTGGATGAATCCGGATTGGTGATGAGCGGAACCGGATCGACATTTATCAAGATGGTTGGTCAAACTGAAAAATCGTTGACCGATTTCATCGCTGAATTTAGCGATAAATATTTTATTGGCCTTTACGATTTTTTGTGATATTATTCGCCAACCCTATTGGAAAATAAAATATCACGTGATATAATCGACTAAAGAGGTGGGAGTATGTTGATAACGGAAGTCCGTGCAAAAAGGGTAAACGGAGATAACCGCTTGGTTGGAATAGCTGCCATTACCATTGACGAGTGCTTCGTTGTTCATGAACTCAGGGTCATTGAGGGGAAAAACGGCCTGTTTGTCGCTATGCCGAGTAGGAAGATGCCAAACGGCGAATTTAAGGATGTCGCTCACCCTATCAATACCGAGACAAGAAGTTTAATTGAGAAAGCGGTACTGGATGCTTTTGAGAAACTTCCGGAACTCAAACAAGAATAATTTCTTTTTGTCAAACGGCGTGCCAACTTTCTAAAGTTGGCACTTTTTTAATTCGATTACATGTTGTATAATAGGTTTGGAAACAGATCGATACGATTTCTAACGGAGGATCTAGATGGCAGTCTTTCATGGATCAAAAGTCAAGATATTCGCGCTCAGTTCAAACAAGAAGTTAGCAAAGGACATCGCTGATTACATGGGGATTCCGCTATCGGTATCCGAAGTGACACATTTCGCTGATGGGGAGATCAATATCAATATCCCGGAAACCGTCAGGGGTCATAAGGTGTTTGTCATTCAGTCGACAAGCAATCCCGTCAATGAACACATCATGGAACTTTTAATCATGATGGACGCCTTAAAAAGAGCTTCTGCGCGCGAGATAAACGTCGTTATTCCTTATTATGGTTATTCTCGGCAAGACCGGAAGGTCAAAGCCAGACAACCGATCTCCGCAAAATTGATCGCCGACTTATTGCAAGTCAGCGGAGCCACCAGGGTCATCTGTATGGATCTTCATGCCGCTCAGATTCAAGGGTTCTTCAATATTCCAATCGACAATTTCCGTTCATTGCCGATTATTGCCAGATACATGAAACTCAAGAATCTACCCGATTTGGTCGTTGTATCTCCCGATCACGGCGGGGTTGCCAGGGCCAGAACATTGGCGGACGCCTTATCAGCTCCGATTGCAATCATCGACAAAACCCGTCCCGAGCCGAATGTCGCTGAAGTCATGAATATTATCGGTAGAGTGAAAGGCAAAAACTGTATTCTCGTCGATGACATGATCGATACAGCCGGTTCGATGTCGGCCGCTTCCCGCGCTTTAAAAGAAGCGGGAGCCAAGGATATCTATGCTTGTTGCACGCATCCTTTGTTTTCCGGGAACGCGATTTCACTGCTTCAAGACGCTCCAATCGTTGAGGTTGTCTGTACTGATACGATTGAACTCCCCGAAGATAAGTATTTTCCCAAATTGATTCAGTTGTCGATTGCCGAACTCATCGGCCAGGGAATCATCAATATCATCGACGACCAAGCGCTCTCAACTTTGTTTCAATGATCTCAACCGGCCGAAACGGCCGGTTTCTTATTGGAAATAGATGACACGGGTTTACAACAGGACTATTTATGATATAATGATGATAAATCGAGGAACGGACGAGTAAAACGCGCTATCGGCACAAGCGAATAAGGGATGGTGGAAGCCTTATCCACGAACGCGTTTGAAAAACACCGGGAGAGACAGAAGAAAACTAGTAGAACTGGACGTTGATCCGCGTTAAGGATCTCAAGTGCCGGCAATGCCGGAATCAAGGTGGTACCACGGAGATATTTCGTCCTTAATTCGGGGACGATTTTATTTTTTGAAAGAGGGATAATATGGAAACAACAGTCAGAGAGTTATACGAAATCTACCAAAAATCGGGAATCAATGAAATTATGTTGAGTGGCTGGATCAGAAACAATCGCGCCCAAAAGGAATTCGGTTTCATCGACCTCCATGATGGAACCTGCTTTGAAAGCGTCCAAGTCGTTTATGAAGAAAAAATCGATAATTTCAAAGATATTCAAAAGTATAGAGTCGGAGCCGCGGTAATGATCATCGGCTATCTGGTGCTTACTCCGACGATGAAACAGCCGTTTGAGATCAAAGCCAAAACGGTTTCTTTGATTGGCGACAGCCCGGAAAACTATCCGATCCAACCAAAAAGGCATACACGGGAATTTTTACGCGAAAACGCTCATCTTAGAATGAGAACGAACCTATTTCAATCCGTATTTCGCGTTCGTTCCGTTGTTTCGCACGCGATCCATTCTTTTTTCCAAGATCAGGGATTTATTTACGTCCATACGCCAATAATCACCGGGTCTGACGCCGAAGGAGCCGGCGAGATGTTCAAAGTCACTACGCTCGAGCTTAATAAACTTAACGGCGAAGACGCGGTCGATTACGGAAAAGACTTCTTTGGCAAAGCAACAAATCTGACTGTCTCCGGACAACTCCAAGCAGAGGCTTATGCGCTGGCGTTTCAAAAGGTCTACACTTTTGGGCCAACGTTCAGAGCCGAGAATTCCAACACCCAAAGACACGCTTCCGAGTTTTGGATGATCGAACCGGAAATTGCGTTTTGTGATTTAAAGAAAAATATGAAGATCGCCGAAGCGATGGTAAAATATATCATCCAGGAAACGATGGCTAAATGCCCTCAGGAAATCGCCTTCTTTGACGCTTTCGTTGAAAAGGGACTAATCAATAAATTGACCAAAGTCCTCGAATCCAACTTTGCTAGCGTCACTCATCATGACGCGATCAGGATTTTGCTTGAAAGCAAGGAGAACTTTGTCAACGAACCGAACTATGGCGAAGATTTAGCAACTGAACACGAAAAATATTTGACCAGGCATTTCAACGGGCCGGTCTTTGTCATCGATTGGCCCAAGGAAATCAAAGCGTTTTATATGCGTTTAAACGATGACCAAGAAACGGTCGCGGCTATGGATTTGCTGGTTCCGGGAGCCGGCGAGTTGATTGGCGGATCGCAAAGAGAAGAAAGACTGAATGTTCTGGAAGCAAGAATGCACGACATGAACGTCGACGAAGCTCCGTTGTGGTGGTATCTTGATCTCAGACGCTATGGCGGTGTTCCTCATGCCGGTTTCGGCTTGGGACTCGAACGGATGGTAATGTATCTTAGCGGAATCGACAATATTCGCGATGTTATACCCTTCCCTAGAACCCCAAAAAATTGCGAATTTTGATTAATATAACAAATATAATTATTCATAATACCGAATTTCAGGAGGTAAGATGAAAAAGATAGCAACCATTATTATGGGCTTGTTGCTGTTTGTTGTTTTCTTTGGTTGTTCTACTCAAGAGACAACCACTTCGCCTTTGACAGTCGGAACAACCACAACGATAGCCGCAACAACCACAGTTTCTACAACCTTCACTACCATCACATCAGCGCAAACAACAACCCATTCCTCTACCGAGACAACAAACACGACAGTCACGCTTTCTGATTTGGCTTTGGCCGCCGAAGCTTTGGATAACCCATACCGGGTCGCGCTTTTCATCACCGACGATCCCGCCACCAAAATGGGCTTCAATTTTGAAATGCCATCAGATTCAGGAGGGTTCGTTGAAATCGCTCCTCAAGGTGCCGAAACTTATAA
>JAQVPE010000088.1 GCA_028702245.1 Candidatus Izemoplasmatales bacterium | reverse complement strand
TTCTTCTTAATAAAGAATAAAGGAACCATGACCCCATGATCAAGGCTTTTTTCTCTTTCGCCTTCCATCCCGGCCGCGATTTCAGAAGCGATAGCCTTGGCGCTCAAAAGCGAAGCGAGTTCAGAGTCATAATCAACCATAAAGCCGACATCCGGGCAACCGAATCTGCCAAAGTCGCCTCCCGCTTTTGTCCCTGGAGAGATATGGATATAGTTCTGATACATCACCGAGTGCGGCGTGGAGATCACGATGACATCGGGATCGAGAAGCGCGATCCGACGGCTAACCTCCATATAGGCAGCGATCGTATTTCTGATCTTGCGCTCTTCGCCTCTTCCGATCTCGGGAATAATCAGCGGTGGATGGGGAAGCGCATAGGCTGCTACAATACTCATTCTTAACTCCTTCGCTCACTGTTCAGACATTGCCAAGATAGACATTTTTAAGTCCGCGATCATGAGCTATTTGTTTTGCTTTTGCCAATGTTTCATAAGGAGTGATTTCTTTGTCTATAAGTTTCCACCCCGGAAAAAAGCGACTCAGATGCCACGGAACATCCTGGCCGAGTTTGGTGGCGATGAACTCGGCAATTTGTGATAATTGATCGTCACCATCATTGATTCCGGGAATCACGAGCGTGGTGATTTCAAGGTGCACTTTCTCTTTATGAAGGTTAATCAGATTGGCCATGACCGTTTCGGCATTGCCACCGCAGTACTTTTCATAAACGCCACCTTTTGGCGCTTTCAAATCAACGTTGGCGGCATCTAGATAAGGCAAGAGAATCTCGATGGCTTCTTTCGACATGAAACCATTTGTGACCCAGATGTTCTTCAGCCCTTTCGCGTGAGCAAGTTTCATAATATCGAGCGCATACTCGATAAAAATGGTTGGTTCGCTATAAGTGTATGCTATTGATGGGCAATGGTGACTGATGGCGTTTTTGACATGATCCTCTGGCGAAATCAAATTGCCGGATAACTTCCCCGGACTCGATACTGGCTCTTGGGAGAGTTGATCGTTCTGACACCACCGGCAATGGAGATTGCAGCCAACAGTAGCTAGCGAATAGGTTTTTGTGTTATGCAAATAATGGTACAAAGGTTTTTTTTCAATCGGATCGACTCCAATAGCGGCAGTTAACCCATAGTTAAGCGAAAACAGCTTTCCGTGGCGGTTTTCGCGGACGCCACAAATCCCTCTGGAACCTGTTATTATATGACAATGATGACCACAAAGCAAGCAGACGACCGAACTATCAGCTAGGGTTTGATAGAGAATAGCCTCTTTCATTGATAATCACTTCCTATAAGCGCGCTAGAATCGAATCGTTGTTAAACAATAGCTTTTTCACCTACGAATAGATTGATGACATTGACATTGGTTTTTGCTTCAACTAGTTTTTCGAAGGCCGCCATGTCCGTCATCGCCTGGTGCATTGGAAACAAGATATCTGGTTTGATCGTTAAAGTAGCTTCAAGCGCTTCAAGGTGGTCCATGACATACGTACCGCCGATTGGCAGAAACGCGATGTCGATATGCCCGAAGTCGCGCATCTCGGGTATAAAATCCGTGTCCCCGGCGAAATAGATCCTTCGGTTTCCAATTGTGATGATAAAACCGACGAAGTCACCTTTATGATGATATTTTCTTTCCGAGCGGCCTTCGGGAGTATTGTATGCATCAACAACCTCAATCTCAATCTTTGGAAAAACAAGAACCGAATTTGGCTTGACGATTTCGACCGAACCAAAAACGCTATTACTGCAAGCTTTTGGGCAAACGATACGGGTGTTGTTGGCGGCGATCATTTTGATGACTTCTTCTCGCAGATGATCCTTGTGCGGATGTGAAATAAAGATGTAATCAGCTTCTTGCTTTAATTCATCGAGTGGAGTATTTTGATTCTCGAAGAAGCCGGCATAACCAGGGTCAAAATGAATCACCAGATCATTCCAAACCAGCTTGAACCACGAGGAAGTCGACAGCCTAGTGACAATAATATTATTCTCCATATTCCCTATGTCCTCCGTCTTGGAATTGATAATTAGGCAAAGTGGGTGTAAATAACAAAGGCTCCCGCGTAAAGCGTCAAAAATGTCAACACCGCTACGGCAATCAAATAAGCGTTCTTCAATTTGGATGATTCCGAAAATTCAAGATAGAAACAAATCGAAAAGGGGCAAAGGATGATTGCTAGAGCTTTTTTCCACGAAAATCTGCGAACAATCACGGCTACGACTCTGAGAGAAATAAGCGTCAAAGGCCAAGCAATCAAGACAAACCACATCATGATGATGCTGGATCCGACAAAGAAATCAGCCATGGATCTTACCTCCAAAACCGACATATACTAGTCCGATAAATGGCAGAACAAACATCACCAAAAATCCCGTAAGCCAAAACAAGACAACCCCACAAATAAACATCTCAAAAGCTACAAACAGCCTAAATTTAGTTTTCATGAAGAAACCTCGCTCTCTAGCAAAACATAGGTTGTCATTATTTGGTCACTATCGATTTCAACAACTCTTCCCCCGCGTTCAAGATCGCCGTAGCCGTTATAACCGCTGGCTCTTCCATATCCGAGAACAACTCCGTCCAAAGTAAAAACCGTATCATTCAAGTGATCATGGCCGACAAACACTCCTTTGGTTTTTTCCCATGTCGTGATTGCGGAAAACATGCCGGTGTCTATACCTTGAGGGCACACTTTTTCTTCTAGAACACCGGTATAATCAATCAAGGGATCGGTTTCAAGCAAAACGAATTGTCTTAACGGGATATGCATGAACATGATTGAGTCGACGACATCGTCTTGAACATTTTGTTCATACCAATCGACCTGGGTTTCAGCAAGATAATCGTATTTGCCTTCTGCTTCGGTGTATTCGTTTCTCTCGGCGTGTGAGTCAAGAAGGTAAACCAGATAGAACGGAACTCCATCTTTTTGAAACTCGATAGCAAAATTGCCCACACCGCCCCCTTCAAGCTCGGGTCCGGTTTTGAAAAGCAAATACTCGGTATTTTCCGTGTAGGCGAGGTAATCCTCATACGAATGGTAATCCGTTTCGTGATTCCCAAAGACAAACGTCCAAGGCACCAGCAAATCTTCCATGGTCCTGACTAGTCTTTTGAACAAGGACGGACCAAGAGACGACATGGTCATATCCCCGGAAAGCACGACCAAATCCCATTCTGCGCTACTTACAAGTTTTTTGATCAAGGCAAAAGTCTTCCGGTCATTGGCATCGATGCCGTAAGTGAGATGGAGATCCGTCAATTGCAGTATCTTCAGTTCCTCATTTTCCATCTCCACGACGATTGGCGTATCATCGGAGTATTCGATTGATTTTTGATTTGAACACGCTCCAAGAGAAAGAATGAGCAACATACAAATCATAAGAACGATTTTTTTCATCTGATCTCCTTAGTGTCTAATAAATGATTGTTGTTCATTTCTATTCTATCACGAACAAGCGGTTTTAAGTGATAGCCAAACCAAACTTATTTCTTGAGAAACAGGTTAAAATCAAGATAACCGGTTGACAGTGTTCAATGTTTGATATATTTGAAGCGGTGATCATCATGGAAAAAATACTATCAATCGGCAATAGTTTTTCAACCGATGCGACAAGGTATCTTGAACCGCTTTCAGCGAAAGCGAAACGAAATCTAATGGTTCGCAATTTGTTTGTTGGCGGCTGCTCTCTCGAAATGCACGTGAATAACCTCGAAACAGACCAATTAGTGTATGAGTACCAAAAAAACGGTGAATTTCTAAACTTAATCTCTCTGAAAAATGCTTTAAAAATGGCAGAATGGGACCATATCACACTTCAACAAGCCAGTCATTATTCCGGTTTTTACGAAACATATGAGCCATATCTTTCCAAACTTGTCAAAACAATCAAAGCCATTTGTCCAAACGCACGACTCCACTGGCATCAAACTTGGGCTTACGAACACGATTCCGACCACCCCAATTTCCCCGACTATAATTCATCGCAACAAGAAATGTACGCAAAAATCAAATCTGTCAGCAATCTTGTGGCATCTAACTACTCCTTTTCACTGATACCGGTCGGTTCGGTGATCCAAGCAGTCAGAGAACACCCATCATTCGACAGCCGAAATGGCGGTTTGACCCTTTGCCGTGACGGTTTTCACTTATCCTATACTTACGGAAGATACTTAGCCGCGCTTGTCTGGGCTTATCATTTTCTTGGAGAAACAGCTCTCAAATCGACATTCGTTCCTTTTGGAGCTGAATTAAACTTGCTTGATGTGATCAGGCAGAAGACAATTCACTATTTTTCTTCATTGAAGCAGGAGTAACAACCGTATTATTAGTTTGTTCGGTTTTCCATATTGATCATCCGGATTTATTCTTTCAAACATAAAATGTTTGGATAATCCAGATGCTTTTTTGACTTTTCCGGATCGTTTTGTTGTGATATGATGGTTATGAAATCCATTAATCTATAAGTCTCTGGGAGGACTAATATGAAACTTGTTCGCTCGAACGCCAACCCGATTCTTTCTAGCAATCCTGACAACAAATGGGAAGATTTGGTCGTATTGAACCCCGCTGTAATCTACGATGAGATCACATCCAAATTTGTTATGCTGTACCGGGCTGCCGGTGATACAAAAATGCATCATATCTATCTCGGCCTGGCGACTTCCAAAGATGGAGTCGATTTTGTCCGTCAAAAAGACCAGCCGGTTCTTGAGCCTGACTATGACGGAGCCGATGGCGGCTGTGTCGAAGATCCGCGTTTAGTGAAAATCGATGAATGGTATTTTTTGACCTACGCTTCAAGGCCTTACGCTCCCGGCCGTTACTGGCTTAATGAGCCAAAACCTTGGATCGATCCCCCAAAAGCCGGTCCCAACTACCTCCGCTACAACAACACGGCTACTTTTTTAGCCATCACCAAAGATTTCATATCTTATAAAAAGCTAGGCAGGATAACCGATTCAAGACTTGACGATCGCGATGTAATCTTGTTTCCCGAGTCAGTTAACGGCAATTTCATAAGGCTT
>JAQVPE010000087.1 GCA_028702245.1 Candidatus Izemoplasmatales bacterium | reverse complement strand
ATAACGATATCGTCATCGCTTTCAAAATCATTCTTCTTCGCTTCGTCAGAATCAGTCTTCTTGTCATAGCGATCTTCATTGTCAAAATAGCACTGGTATCCATACGTAAATGAATTCGCCTTATCAAGACCAGCAGGAATGGCGCTGAACACTTTGTCAAGTTCAATCCGGATGCGTTTGGAACCAAAATGGATAAAAAGCTCATGATTGGTTTTTGTCAAATGATTGATTTTTTGAAGAAAACTCATCGGAAACAAATTTGCCCTACCATAAAGCATGTATTCAAAAACAATGATGAAGGCAACCAAGATCAAAACTCCGCCGGTAACGATAAATATTTCTCGATGTGGCGGCCTAGTAATATGCAAAAAAACCAGAAAGCCTATCAAGGCGATTCCAATAATAATCCATTTGAATTCACTTATGAGAAATTTCCTCTTCATCTCATGCACACTCGATCCTTTTATGGGGATAATTCTCAGTTCTAATGCTTGTCTTACCTCTTTCTTAGTTATTATCAAGAAGCTTATTATATAAAGTAGCGATAGTGCTGTTTTTATTATATAAATATCTTATAATGAAAAACAGCGCGGATATGTCGTACTTTTCCAAAAAAAAGACGGATTAGAGCGTTAACTCTATCCGTATGTTTATTATTGTAGGCTTTTACAGGATATTCTTCATTAAATATTTCATGATAAAAGAATCGTATGCTATTTTAAAGTCGTCTTCAATCAATTTTGTGAATTTTTCGATTTTCTTCGCGTTACCCTCCATATGAAGAACATTATAGCAACGAAATAAAGCATCTTCGTATAAAGAATATTCTTCAAGTTTGAAGTGAGCTAGCGCTTTGTAATAGAAGAAATACTCCAAAAGATAGTATTGTTTGTATCTAATTCCTCTTTGAATGCCGATATCACATAGTTGAATAACCTTGGGATTGTTCTTTTGGATTCCTTGACTTTTAGTCAATCTCATCAATATAAGAGCATATATCAAATCATTCTCGCCACTAAGAATTCCTTCGGCAGTATCGAAGAGACTAGTAAGTTTTTTTAGTAGTCTAGAATTATCCTCGGGAGGAATGATGCTAAGTATGAAGCTGAGAATCAAGATTTCAACATCAGTGAAGTAATTCTGCTTAAGTATTGTTGGATAGTTTACTAAGTCACTGGTTTTCATTAGAGCATCTTCTTTGGATATCTTAGCCAAGTAATAATCATGTAACGTGAGCGCATGAATAAAATACATTTGTCGCTCTTCACCGAATATTGTATCATTCTCCAGCTTTATACGAAGTTCTTCAGAAAGGATTCTGTCGTTATTTACAACCGAATTGTAAAACTCGTCAATCATGTTATACTGTTTTACGCTTTCCTGTTCGAATTCTCTCATAAGATTTTTTGTTGGAATGCCAAGCTTAATAGCAAATCTTTCTATTTTATCATAAGTTATTTCACACTCTCCGCTACGGTATCTTTGATACTGACGCAACGAACAGACGTCTTCCACAAAAGCTTCCTGTGACATTTTTCTGCCATATCTGATTTTCTCCAGATAATTCGCAATTTCCATTGAAATCATAAAAAACACCTCTATTTCATAAAAAATACGACATATCCGCGCTGTTTTTTCTGTGCAAGTTAATTTATTATGGTGTCATGAAGGGAGTGTTTACGTTATGAAAAAAATTTTAAAGTTCGCTTTGATCGCGTTGGTAGGTATTGCAATGATGACTATTGGTGTCAAAAACATGATGAGGAATAGTGTAACAAAAGGCGTTTCTGAAGTTGTCTTGGTTGATTTCGAGAATTCTGGCGAACCAGAATGGGTAACAAGATAACAAAGAAATTAGAATAATAAGTGAGAGGTTGGTATAATCATGCAAAGACAAGAATTTATAGTTGAACTCGGTGGTATCATCGGGACAATCCACACCTACACCAGAAATCCATTCATGGTCGGTTATACCAAAGAGCTTAAGAAAGCAATCAGACAGAATGATCCCGAGACAACCAAACTCGTTTTGGACAAGGTGATCGATTGGTACAACGAAGAAATCGACAAAATCGCAAACGATGACTATGTCTTTAACAAGAATATGCATAAAAAGGCATATGACATCTTGTTGGAGTATCGCGAATCACTAGACTCTTGATTAAGATTTGACTGCAAGTCAATAATAATCCTGTATTTTACAGTGATTTTCAAAAATCATTATATCACGTTTAAATGATTTGAGACAATAACTTCATATCCTTTCTGCCGACCATGCGAAAGAATGTATTGTGGACAGACAATTGGGTTCTTGTGAAGAAAACCACAACAAGAGCCGTTTTGTCGTTATAGATAAACTAAAAACCACAGGATCACCTGTGGTTTCATTTGTTTGGCAGGGCTAGAGAGAGTCGAACTCTCGGTCTCGGAGTCAGAATCCGATGCCTTAACCACTTGGCCATAGCCCAGTCAAGCTGGTGCGGTTGATGGGACTTGAACCCACACGTCAAAGACACTACCGCCTGAAGATAGCGCGTCTGCCATTCCGCCACAACCGCCTTTAGCAGCATTAATAATTATACCATAAAGAATTGAAAATGAAAGCAAAAAATAATTGGAATTAACGGGAAAAAATGCTTTTGTATTATCATGAATTGTGATATTATTCATATTGCATTAATACTAACAAACGAGAGGTGGGTTATACCGAATTGAAAGACGAACGTCAGTACAAAACCCCTTTCTTCACGAAACTAAAGGCTTACGGCACAAGCGATGTCTCCCCTTTTGATGTGCCTGGTCACAAACTTGGAAGAGTCAAAAACGATTTGATGGATTTCACTGGACAGACGATGTTTGCGCTTGATTCAAACGCCCCTATCGGTCTTGATACCCTCGGGAAACCCCATGGAGTAATCAAGGAAGCCGAAAAGCTAATGGCCAGCGCCTGCGGTGCCGATAAAAGCTATTTTCTCACAAACGGAACTTCTGTAGGTATTCTAGCAATGATCATGTCCACCTGTCGGGCAAACGACAAGATCATTCTGCCAAGAAACGTCCATAAATCGGTTATCAATGCTCTGATTTTGAGTGGTGCCATGCCAATCTTCGTGAAACCTGATATCGATATCGAACTCGGAATCGCCAACGGCGTATTCTTTGAAACGTACGAAGAGGCGATCCGCAATCATCCGGATGCAAAAGCTCTGTTCGTCATCAATCCCACTTACTTTGGCATCGCCTCGGATCTAGCCCGAATCACCGAACTTGCCCACGACAACGACATGCTCGTCTTGGTCGATGAAGCTCACGGTGCCCAGTTCTACTTCTCAGAAAAGTTGCCAGTAACCGCAATGGCCGTCGGCGCCGACATATCCGCCACTTCAATGCATAAAACCGGAGGCTCTCTCACCCAAAGCTCTGTGTTGCTTACTAAAGGCAGACGCATTGATCATGTCAGGCTCCGTTCCGCCCTCAATATGCTTCAAAGCACTTCTCCCAGTTCTCTCTTGATCGCCAGCCTCGACGTTGCCCGAAAAACCATGTATTTCGAAGGCGAACGCCGTATAAATAAACTGCTTGCTCTGGCAGATAAATCCAGAAAACTCTTGAAACAGATCCCCGGAATCAAAATCATCGACCAAGAATACGTGGAAGATCGACCCGGTTTTGACTTTGATCTCACAAAAGTCGTCATCAAAGTTTCCGATCTCGGCTTGTCCGGTTTCGAAGTCTATCAAAAACTGCGCAAGCGCTACAACATTCAGATGGAACTCGCGGAATCACACATCGTTTTGGCCGTTCTCTCGATCGGCACAACTAAAGACGACTTAGAGCGCCTTATTCTCGCTTTCAAAGATCTTTCTGATAAATACTACAAAGTTCGCAAAAGACTCCCAAGAATCAAGTTTATCTATCAGTTTCCCGAGACCTTTGCGAGACCGCGCGACGCCTTTCACGCTCCTAAGATCCACGTTCCGCTCGAAGAAACATACGATGAGATCTGCGCTGAATCCATCATGATCTATCCTCCGGGCATTCCCTTCGTCATCCCCGGGGAGATCATCACCAAGGAAGTCATCAACGATATCAAGTTCTACTTGAAGAAAGGTTCAATAATCCATAGCGAACTTGACAATGGCAACATCAAGATCATTGACAAGGAACATTGGATCAAATGGGAAGGTGAATACGATGAGTTTTAAGAAAGTCGATCTGTCTTTTCAAAGCTGCAACTCCGAATATCAGGACGCAGATGTCGTCATCTTCAGCTGCCCGATGGACGCTACAACGTCTTTCCGTCCGGGCACCAGATTCGCCGGCAACGCGATCAGAGTCGATTCCATCGGCGTCGAATGGTATTCGCCCTATCTCAACCTGAATCTGAAAAACTTCAATACTGCCGATATCGGCGATTTAGATCTCCCCGTCGGTGATGTCGAAGGAGCTCTCGAGATAATCGAGTCCACCGTCTTAAAAATCGTCAACGACCACAAAAAACCGATGATGGTCGGTGGCGAACACCTAGTGACCTATCCGGTTATCAAGGCTCTTCACCCATCGTATCCAGATATTCACATCATCCATCTAGATGCCCATACCGATCTTAGAGATATGTTTCTCGGACGCAAATTATCACACGCGACCGTCAGTCGTAGATGCCATGATCTGCTTGGTGATGACCGCATCCATCAGTTTGGCATCAGAAGCGGAGACGAAGCGGAGTTTGCCTGGGCCGATTCCGGGCATACGAGACTGCGCCGTTTCGATCTTGAAGGCCTTAGAGAAACAATCGACACGATCAATCCCGCTCCCATCTACATCACCATCGATCTTGACGTTCTTGATCCTTCTATCTTCCCAGGTACCGGCACTCCGGAAGCCGGAGGCATCACTTACAAAGAATTGCTTGATGCGATCATGGCTTTTTCAAATATCAAAAACCTGGTCGGTGCGGATATCGTCGAACTCAGTCCCCTGCTCGATCCATCCGGAACCTCGACTGCGGTAGCCGCTAAGACCCTTAGGGAAATGGTATTGCTTCTTCATAGCAAAAAATAAAGGAAACTCTCGGGTTTCCTTTTTTTTGACCAATTACTCCTT
>JAQVPE010000086.1 GCA_028702245.1 Candidatus Izemoplasmatales bacterium | reverse complement strand
CGATGCGGATCCTGATCGAGGTGATCGCTTCAGCCGTCATGAAAGCCAAGCCCCCCGATGGGGTGGCCTCGAATATGTCATCACCGTCGATGACATAGTATTTGTAGATGTTGGTTTCGGTGTCAAAGATCACAACTGCCTGATAGTATTTTCCGGGAACGATGCTATAAGTATCGGCCGCTACTGCCGTTTCACTGCCGTCGGGATTCCTGTAAGAAACCCGATTATATCTGGTGGCGCCAACAGTGAAAACGCGGTTTTCACCCGCAAGAAGCTCGATGGTGAAACTGGCTCCACCAGTTCCTTGTTTGAATCCATAGACGAGAACATACCTTTGCGAGCCAAGATCTGTAAGCGCCGCGTCAAAACGGGCTTCCGAACCGGTCTCGATAAGTATCAAAACGGTCCGATCATCATCCATGACAATCGTGGCATTCCCGGCTTTGTTTTCTGTCCATAGAGCGGTCGCGCCAAGGTTAGTGCCCTCAGTGTAGTCAAACTCTTCCTGGAAAATAACGACGGGAACCGCTTCGGTCGAAATCACAGTGGTCGGAACGGTTAATGAAGTAATCTCCGTCGTACTGAGAGGAGCGGTCGTCATCAATGTCGTGATGGCAGTCGAGGAAATGTTTGAAGTATCAGTCGCCGATGAAGTGGTTGATGTTGTCAGGGAAGTTGTCGCTGGCAAGGATAGGGTCGTGGATAAACCTGTGATATCCTCACAGCCAAACAAACCAAAAACAACCATGACCAGCGTGATGATAATCAGTAGTGGAAATAGTTTATTCTTCATTGATGTCTTAAATCTCCTATAGTAGTATTTGCTTAGTAAAATCAGCAATGGAAACGTTTTCGCGCTTTCATAATATATTATGAAGCGGAAAAAGTCAACGCAAAACCCGCATTTTGTCCACAAATAGATACGTTGTCTATAATACCGAACGCTATTGACTAAATATAATACATTCATTAAGTGTTTCTGAAATATTGATAATGCAGCGAATTACTACTCCCCGCACTTCCTTATTGTGATACAATGATGTGTGTGAGGTGACATAATGCCTACTATTTATATTGCCGGCGATTCGACCGCCGCCAGCAAACCCCAAGAAAAACGTCCCGAAACCGGTTGGGGCGAATGTCTCCACTTGTTTCTCAATGAGCGCTACCAAGTAGAAAACTACGCCGAAAACGGTAAAAGCGCCCGCTCTTTCATTGCGGCTGGCTTGCTAGATAAGATCGCCTCAAGAATCAGGAAGAATGATGTGCTTTTGATCCAGTTCGGCCATAATGACCAAAAAAAGGAAGATCCCCTGCGGTTCAGCGAAGCGTTGGGAGACTACCAGGATTTTCTCGGAAATTTCATTGAAGTCGCGAGCAAGAATCACGCCATTCCTGTTTTGCTTTCAGCGATTGCAAGAAGGAAGTTCCTTGATAATGGCAAACCTGATCCTTTTGATCACGGCCGGTATCCGGCCTCATGCCTCGAGGTTGCCAGAAATCATGATGTTGCCTTTATCGACATGCACAAGCGCACTTTGGTACTTTATGAAGAGCTCGGCGAGGAGAAGTCAAAATCGTTGTTTCTTCATCTAGAACCAGGCGAGAGTCCGAACTATCCTCAAGGTATTACCGACAATACCCACCTCAACCGCTTTGGCGCATTAATCATTGCCTCGATCATTGCGGAAGAACTTATCGGTATACTATAAATAAAGCGCAGAAATCTGCGCTTTTCCATTTATTAGATCTCGTAATCTTTGGGATCGATCTTGAATGAATCCTCGTCATAGAGTTTTTGGGTCGCATAGGTGTTGATCGGTTCTTCTTTTTCTTCTTTAACTTCGATTTTGGGAAGGGGTTCACTATCTGTCTCTGTTTCCTTCAGTTTGTTCTTCGCCGAAGCGATGATCGATGCGGTGAAGATAAACATACCAACAACAGGGACAATGACGGATACGGTTTGCATGCCGCCATCACGAAACAACGGAATCGCTCCCGCGACCGCATTGATCAAGATGACTGCTACAACAAAGAATATCCAGGAATTCTTCTTTTTCATGTAGATGCCCCTTTCAAAATACTCACACTGTTTATAATACCACATTCCAAAGAAACTAGATTAGTTATTTGGTATGATTTTTACAATTCCCTTCAGCAATTCTTTCATTACGACTCGGTAATGAGGGTTATATGCGTGTTTGAATCTGTCGCTATGACCAATAGGCTCAGGGCTGTTTAAGTCGAAGACTGAAATAAAAGCTTGCGCTTCTAAGAAGTCAATGGGGATAACCCCATCCCTAATCAGATTCAATAGGAGTGTCAAATTGCTCTTGTACCTTGAAAGATCAGTTTTGGTTGGTGTTTTTTCGATCGACAAGAGAAAAACTTCTCCAAGATCCTCGAGTGTCATAATGTTATGGTCGACCACTCCAAGGTCGACCCGGAAATAGCCATTTCCGATATCGGTAAAATAATCTTCAGATTGGCAATCACCAACCATCAGCTCTTTCTTGATTCCTTGGATGATCTTTTCGAGCGAAGGCGCGCTTGCGAAATGATGGGGGCCAAGAGTGCTTTGATAGACGAGTTTGACATAATCGTTGATTGTCATCAAGGGGTATTTATGATAATGTTCAACGATGATTCTTCTTATATTGTCCATAAGTGCCCGCTTTCCATGTGTTTTTACTTATATTATATTCTCATTGTCTTAGTATGCAAGTGATTCATATATCAAACAAGTTATTATCCTTTTTATCAAACATAGATAAGTACAAGCGAAACCAATGTAGTATAATAGTTGGCGAAGCCTTAATTCCATCAGTAATGCCAAATCAACTGGGTGTCTTGGAATTAATAGAAAACGATAGGCCAAATCTAATATGTGAAAGAAAGGTGGATTAGATGGAAAAGATCATGCCCGAAGCGTGGCGATGCCCTTGTCTAGAAAACGCATCGAAGGCCACTGAAGCATCGATTACAAGCGATGAAATCGCTTCATATCTTGGCAATTTGTTGGCTCAGACAAGCTTTGGCAACCACGAACGCGAATCTTTGATTCGTTGTCAGATGTATCACATGCAAATTATGGGTGTCATCAGTGAGCCTGAATTGATTACAGACAAAGATCTAGAATGGATTGCCGGTAAATATGTAGAGATTAGAGATATGGTCAAGCCGGTAACCGGATATATCATGCCTAGCGGCTCCGTGCCGGCGACAATGATGCATATCATTTGTGCGAAAACGCGTTTTCTTGCTCGTTACGTCTATCTCATGATCGCAAACGAGAACAAGAAATGCGCGCCTTTGTTGGAGTTCGTCAATATGCTTTCCAATTACTACTTCTATTTTGCGATATGGCTCAACGAGCAAGCGGGAATTGATAACTCGTTGTATAAATCGTTCTCCCAATTGCGAAAATAGCAATTTATAAACGATTATTACGCTTGATAAGATGAAGATGGACAATGCTATAGCATATCAAGTTTGTTTGCCATAATTAACCACTTGACTAACCAATCAAGGTGAATATCTCGGCTTTTGCTTTATGTAATTATCCATCGTCCTGATCGATGCCTTCATCCACAAGATCAAAACGGGAATGGAGATCTTTAAGGAGCTCGTCGAAACATATCCAGATCAGTAGTCGATAAACATTTCATTTTTAAAAACCGACCAAAAGGCAAAATAAGCCAATCGGTCGGTTTTTTAGATGTGAATATAGATATGCTTTTGTTTTTTACTCCAAATCGACAACGCTTGGGTGGTAGAAATCGAAGTAATAGGCGATGTCATTAAACGCAACATCGGTCGTGATCTCTCTCACGTAATGGCAATAAATGTATACATCCGTCGGCAAGACCAAAGTCGCAAGAGCCGGTATGACGATCTCCGGATCGTAGAAACCGCCAAAGAATCTCAGACGGAATTCGTTATTCGGGAAGAAGCCCGCAAAATCCAACGTGACAACGCTGTTGCCGGGGTTAAAATAGTCGGTGGCGACCATCACGTTTGCGGGAATGACCAAGTGGTTGGCATATACCGGAGAAGATAGCCACATCGCAAAAACATTTACGCCCACCGGCATAATTAGACTATCAAAAACGCCTGCTATCCCGAAGAAAACATCGCCGATCACTAAGAAGCCTTCAGGAGTTGTGTAATTGAATTTGACTGGGGAATTGTAGAAGGGATCATTACCGACGTGTTCAAGCGAAGACGAGTCAAGGAAATTCACGGTTTGAAGCATCGCGGTGCTCGCAAAAGCCTGTTCTTGGATCGTCTTGACATTTTGGGGAATGGTGATGGTAGTGATCGCTGAGTTATAGAAGGCCATCTTTTGGATTTCCTCGAGGCTAGATGGCAACACCACTTCGGTCACACTGGCATCTCTGAAAGCGTAGGTGCCAATGATCTTGACTCCCTCAGGCACAGTGATGACTCCGGTGGCCTGGGTCCCGAGATGGAGATATTCGCCAAAGATGACGAGGTTGTCAGCGGTCACCTCCTGGAAGACGCCATAGGGAGAAACCATGCCAAAAGCGACGTTGCTGACAAAGGTAGGACTGAATCCGGCATCCCAAGTGATAGAGGTGATCGACTCGGTAGATGATGAAACAGCATTATTGCCAAGATACTTCAAAGTTGCGGGTAAATGCACACTGGTGAGATCCGGGTGATAGCCGCTGATGCCGTATTCATGGATCTTGACGACCGATCCCAGATCGATCGATGTGATACTAATAGGCATGGTCTGGACTGCGAGAGAGACGATGACTTCGACGTTTGCCGGGATGACGACATCGGAACTTGCGCCATTATACCTGATCAAGAACCGGTCGATCATCACGTAGTCATCGGGATGGTTGTCGAACCAGGAAGTGGCCAAAAACGGATTGGTTTCCAGATCATCAAGGTTCGAGGCGTCCGCGAAGGTGACCGAGCTTAAATTAGTACAGCTCCTAAAAGCTTCATAACCGAGTGCGCTGACGCTGGTAGGAATCGCTATCGCCGTAATAGGATTGCCAACAAAGGCTTCATCGCCAATTATTTTGAGACCTTCATGAAGCGTTACGGACGCAAGGTCGCTCACAACATAGAAAGCTCTTTGGG
>JAQVPE010000085.1 GCA_028702245.1 Candidatus Izemoplasmatales bacterium | reverse complement strand
CCACCGTGTTCGGAGGTTGCCTCACCAAGGCTTACTTTCTTGATCTTGTCTTCGCCAAAATGGCTGAGCTCAAGTTCGTTCTTCTCAAGGTGGCCCCTGATTTCCCCAGTGGTTCCCATTAGTTTGATGGTTCTGGTGTTCTCTTTGGTAAAACCGGTCATGGTGAAAGCTGCGGTAACTTCGTTTTCATATTCGATGATCGTCACCTGATGATCGACGACATCATTGTCAGATTGATAGACACAACGGCCGTAAGGACCTTTTTCGAGTGCCTTCATTAGTCCGGAATCCGTCATGTCGTTTGCGACTGCTAGTTTCATCCAGATCGGCGCATTGAGGTACACCCGCGGAGCATAGTAGAGACACTGATCTTGATGAGGGCAGCCATCTAGGCAAAATGGCGGCGAATCTTTGGGCGCATGCTCTTCCTTGAAGTGCGACAACATGCCAAACGAAGAGACCTTTTTCGGTTTGCTTGAAGAAAACCAACACAAAAGGTCGAGATCATGACAAGACTTAGCAAGGATCATCGGCGAAGACTTACTTGCGTTTCCCCAATTGCCCCTGACATAACTGTGAGCTTGGTGCCAGTAAGAGACATTTTCGTTATGTTGGATACTCATCAGCCGACCGATTTCACCTTGATCGAGCCATTCCTTGATTTGGGCAAAGAAAGGCGTATAGCGAAGCACATGGGCGATCATGACCTTGACGCCCTTCTCTTTGGCTTTTTCGACCACTTTGAGGCAATCTTCGGGAGTGACTGCCATCGGCTTTTCGAGAAAGACATGATAACCGAGATCCATAGCCTTCAAAGCGGAATCGATATGCTCGGTATCTTGAGTACAGATGAAGCAACAATCATCCAGTTTTTTCTGGTTCAGGATTAGAGCGGATGATTCGTAGAGTGCTTTCGGTTCAAGTTTGTGAACCGCGGCGAAATACATTCGTCGTTCCGCGTCCGGTTCGGCGACGGCGACAAACTTGATTCGTGAAGGATTGTTGTTAGCATATTCGCCATAGACGCCGATGCCTCTCGCTCCGGCTCCGATCATGATTGCACTGATCATCCGATCACCTACCTTGGCTATTATTTTATCATAAATTGAGATTAATGGAGAGTCCGCATAAAAAACCGGGCAAAATGCCCGGTCTTGACCTTAGGGGTTGACGCGGTTCGGCCCGCGATAGAGGAAGGTGACATCCCGGATGCTCTCCTGGTCGAAGAGCCGCATCAAAAAGCGGGTCAAACCATACCCGTAGCCTCCGTGTGGGGGGATCCCATAGCGGAAGAAGTTTAGATAGAAATCGATCGAATCAAGCGGCAAGCCTTTGATCGTGGCTTGCTTTTCCAAAATTTCGATCCGATGCTCACGCTGTGCTCCGGTCGTAATCTCGATTCCTTTATAGAGAAGATCGAAACTTTTAGTGAGTCCCGAATCGTCTAGCATATGATAAAATGGTCTGGCCGCAAACGGATAGTCGATTACAAAGACATACTCGGAATGGTATTCTTTAAGGGCGTACTTACCGATGAGCTCTTCTTCCTTGCGGTCGAAATCGTGCTCTTTTTCGCCAACATAATGATATTTTTCTTCGATGATTCTTTTTGCCTCATAAAAAGGAATCCTCGGAAAAGCCGGCAGTACTTCCTGAAATTCGATTTTGAAAGTATCCTTCAGTTCGGCTCCGAGTTTTTCTCTTAGCCTTTTTTCGACGTGCTTGCAGACCTCTTCTTCAAGATCCATCACGTCGTGGTGGGAATCGATCCAACTCAGCTCGCAGTCGACACTGGTGAACTCGGTAGCGTGGTAGGCGGTGTGGGAGTTCTCCGCCCGAAAGACGGGACCGATTTCGAAAACATTGTTGAAGCCGGCGCCCATCGCCATCTGCTTGTAAAACTGGGGCGATTGGGCAAGATAGACGGTCCTGCCAAAATAATCGAGTTTGAAGACTTCGGCACCCGATTCCGATGCGGTTCCCAAAATCTTTGGCGAATGGATCTCGACGAAATTGTGTTCTGTCCAGTACTCCCGCATTGCCGCTTCGGCGATTGTTTGCGCTTTGAAAATCAAGTAGTTCTTCTCAAGCCTTAAATCGAGAAAACGGTTGTCGAGACGAAGTTCCTTGTTTGACTTGTTGGTATAATCGAGAATATCGATCGGGAGTTCCTCGGCGGCGACGCTGGTTATTACAAACTCAGAAGGGATCAACTCCATGCCGCGGAGTTTGACGTTGGGGCGTTCATAGAGGATTCCCTTGACTTTGACGGTGCTCTCCTTGGTCAGTTTCGAAACCAGATCATTGATCTTTTTCAGTTCATCGTTTTTTTCGATTGTGACCTGGACTTTCCCCGAAGAATCACGCAAAACAACGAATTGGACAAATTGTAGATCGCGAATCTTGTCAACGAATCCGTGCAGTTCGATTGTCTGGTTATAATAGTTTGGTAAATCACAAAAATAGATTTGTTTCATACATGGCACGCTCCCATAGATATCTTTTCGTATTATATCACGCATATAGGGGTTTTTCAATTGTGAAACCGAGAATTGTCTCAACAAAAAAGCGCCTCGCGGCGCTTGAATCTATTTGGCTTTTGCTTCGTGGACGACAACTTGAGGGAAAGGGATTTCGATATTGTTTTGATCGAGGATGTCTTTGATCGTGGCGCGAAGATCGCGTTCGATCGCATAATGTTTTTCCGATACCGTCTTGGCGATAACCCGCAAATTGACACTGCTGTCTCCAAGTTCGATCACACCGAGTACGACCGGGTCTTCCAGCATATCGGGGAAATTAGGTCTTAATTTCGGCAGTTCGACTTTCAAAAGTTCAATCGTCCTTTTGGCGTCTTCATGGTAGGCGATCCCAAAATCGATGATGGCTACTGAGGGATTGAGAGAGAAATTTGTCAATTCTGATATGCCACCGTTGGCTAGAATCTTAACTTCGCCCTTCCAATTTCTGATTTTGGTCGTCTTAAGACCGATGCTTGTAACCTCGCCTTTGAAACCGCCGACTTCGATGATGTCGCCAACATCAAAATGTTGTTCGAAAACGATGAAAAGACCAGCAATCAAGTCGTTGATGAATTTTTGGGCGCCAAGACCGATGACGAGTCCCATGATGCCAAGGCCGGCTAAAGCAGGTAATACGTTTACTCCCCATAAGGCAAGGATTATCAGTACTGAGATAATGCCCACCATGTACTTGA
Source organism: Candidatus Izemoplasmatales bacterium (assembly GCA_028702245.1). Taxonomy (GTDB): domain Bacteria; phylum Bacillota_I; class Bacilli_A; order Izemoplasmatales; family Hujiaoplasmataceae; genus JAAYZB01. The sequence continues at coordinate 1,911 of JAQVPE010000085.1, read as the reverse complement.
TTATGCTTTGGGTGACTTTGGCGATCGTCCGTTTTCTTTTCTGCATCGGTCCGGGTTTCTTGCCAAATCTGGCAAAAGCGATTTTGCTGATTTTGAGGATCATCATCGCGACGAACACAGTGATAACCGATCCGATGATGGCTCCTAGTTGCTTTAGGACAAAAGCTTCGATATCGCTCCACAAATCATCGCTCAGAATGGTGAAATCAAAACTCCAGACGAGCAAAAGCATGACGATTCCGGAAAGAGACAGGACCATATCAAGGGCATAGATCAAGACAACCTTGATTCTGGGGGGATCGTCGGCGCTTTTTTTTGTCAGACGCCTTTGAAAGAAATAGAATAAGAACAGAAACAAAACGATGCCGATGGTGATAATTGTTTTCAACCAGACTGGCATAGTCAGAAATAATTGTATCATGGCTCCTCCGTTCATTACTTAATTATATATGATATTATACCATATCAAATAGCAATTTGCCGAGTTTATAATCAAACAATAATGATAATTTTTGAGCATTTAAGCAATATTAGTACGGATAAATGTTATAATTGTTACCGATGAAATTTATTAGAAAGCGGTGAACTCACTATGGACAAGCAGCTGTATGACCACTTTATCGACTTGTTGGAAATTGAAGACAAGGATGGTGCCTTGAACTATGTTCTCACCTTGCTAGAAACAGAAAAAATCTCGATTGAAGTCTTGTATGAAGAACTGCTAGCGCCCTCGCTTTTGCAGTTTTCCTGCAAACTTGAAGATCAAGAAATTTGTATCTGGCGCGAACATACAAGGACATCGATCATTCGCACGATTCTTGAAGCGACTTACCCATTTATTGTCAAAAGGAAAAAAACGGTACCGGTATTACGCAAAAAAGTGATCGTCGTCTGCCCGCAGGAAGAGTATCACGAAATCGGGGCGATCATGGCAACCAATTACTTCTCATTGGCCGGGTTTGAAGCTCAATACATCGGCGCAAACACTCCCAAAGAACAAATCATCTCGGCTGTTAAAGCCTTAAAACCAGATTACTTGGCTCTAAGCGTGACAAACTACTATAATTTGTTCACGACCAAGAAGACAATCGATGAAATTCGTGAGCAATACCCCCATGTCATGATCATCGTCGGTGGCCAGGCGTTTATGTATCATAATGCTCTCGATCAGTTGACTTACGACCACCACATCATAAAAGTCCAAGATATCTTCTTGTTGGCAGAGGAGGCGCAAAAATGAAGCTTGCCTTCCAAATCGCCAGGCGCTTTCTTGCCTCCGGCAAAGCGCAAACGTTTTTTATCATTCTTGGCATCGCCGTGGGCGTTTCCGTCCAAGTATTCATCGGCTCTTTGATCAATGGCCTTCAGGAGAGTTTGGTGGATAAAACGATCGGATCTTCTTCGCAAGTGACGATCAAACCACTTGAAAGCACCGATTTCATTCTCGATTTTGAAGAAAAAATCGCGGTGATCAGCACCGCAAGTCAAGACATTGAAATCGCAACCCCAACAATCAACGTCAACGGCTCTCTGACGGATGGTTCCACGAGTGAACCAACCTTGATCAGAGGCTTTGAATTTGCCAGCGCAAATCAAATCTATGGTTTTGATGAAAAGCAATTGCCGGGATCATCGCTCCCTGATGCGGTCAATGAGATCGCAATCGGCATCACTCTCGCCGAAACTCTAGGTCTCGAAGTTGGTTCGACAATCACTTTTTCCTCGCCAACACTCGATGATTCAACATTGACGGTTGTCGGCATCTTTGATTTCAACGTTCTTTTGATCAACAGCACCTGGTCGATCACCACCATCGAGACCGTGCAGGGGCTTCTTGACATCGATGAAGGCATCAGCCAAATTGAGATGCAGATCAAAGATGTTTTCGCTGCCGAGGAAATCGACGAAACG
>JAQVPE010000084.1 GCA_028702245.1 Candidatus Izemoplasmatales bacterium | reverse complement strand
CAGGAAACTGATTCCCATGCTTCCTTTCATTAATGCGCAGAACGCTACATTCTCCGAACGCACCCAAGCGGCATTTTCGATCAAGGAAAAACTGATCAATATCAAGATGGCGGATTTTTCCGTTATCGAGTGGCTGGCTGATGAAGACGTTTATCTGATTGAAGACGCCCACCTTCCTATCCCTTCAAAAAGCCTCAACAGGCTCCAAATCGAAAGCGACAAGACTAACAGCTATCGTCTGGTTTCCTTGAAGGATAATCTCGAACAAGCGGATTTTGTCTATCTATGGGCATCCGAACTCCTTGACCAAGGCGTCAACGTGGACGACATCGTCATTTTGAATTCATCCGCCGCCGATTTGTACCAACTTCATAAACGTTTCGTTGCCGCAAAGATTCCATTCTATATTGACCGGGAAGTGAGGCTTTCGCAACAGCCATGCGCCATCCGCTTTCAAGAAGATGTTAAACAAAGCGGGATCAACACCGCCCTCGAAAGAGTCGTGAAGACGCCGTCGACGCCCTTAGAGGAAGAGGCAATAAAGAGCCTTCAAGCGGTCATCAATAAGTATGGTGTCGATTTGATCAGAGACCATCCCGATCTATTAGAACTCGAAATCGCTGAGGCGACATTCAATATCCCCCAAACTCACAAGGCGATTACCGCGGAATCGCTCAGCGATCATTTTGAAGATCGACAAAAGCACTTTTTAGTGCTCAATGCAACCGATACCCTTCTTTCTTTTAACGCAAGTTATGAGTATTTTACTATGGCAGAACTTCAGGCACTCGGCTGCGAATTGCCCACAGAAAGGCAAAAACGCCATCAAGCGGATCTGATCAGGAAATTGAGGCAGACGACCAATTTGACGCTAGCCTACCCTGAACACCTTGAAGGCGCAATCTGTCGTCCGACAAATCTCGATCTCGATCGGGAAGTTGTATTTATGTCGATGAATGAGCAGTTGCCAAAAGTCTTTTACTCCCGCGATCTTGAATATCAAAAATACGCGAAAATGCGGCATATGCACGAGACATTCGGCATGGATTTTTTTGGTTATCAGGCGTATGAGGAGACATTCAAAGACGAATATAATCTTTACGATTACCAGTTCAAAGGTTTAAAAGCGAGTACAATCAATAAGCTTCTTGAGAAGAAAATCAATCTATCAGCCACCAGCTTGAAACTTTTCCGGGAGTGCCCTTTCCATTATCTGCTCGATGCACTTCTGAAAATCACTCCGAAGGAAACGAGCAACCAAATCTATTTTGGCAATTTGACCCATGCAGTGCTCGAGGTTTTGTTTGCCGAAAACAAACCATTGATCGAGCAGATCATCGCTAATCTGAAAACGCCGTTTCCCGAAGACATCATCTATAAACAAGATCTCTATCTTGAATGTTTCAAGAAACAACTGGAAACGATCAGCCGCTATTTTGAGGATTTTGCCGGCAAAACGAAGTTTGAAGAATTTGGTCATGAGTGGCAACACTCGTACACCCATGAGCACGATTTTGGTTTTGTCGTTCTCGGAAAGATCGATCGCATTCTGACCTATGAAGAATCCGGCAAGACCTATTATGCCGTCATCGACTACAAAACCGGAAACAAAGAGGCAAGCAAGTCTGAGTTCATGAACTGCGACGACATTCAGCTTCCCTTTTATCTATTGTTACTAAAAAAAGCCGAAGCGACCTCAAGTTTCATCCCCTTTGGCTTTTACTATCAGAAAGCCTCCCTTGGAAGGTATGCCGCTGAAGCTCACGACGATCCCATCCTCAAACAACTCCAGTTGTCCGGAATGACGCTCAACGATTCGACTTTGATATCGGCATTTGGCGGTACCGATTGGCTCAAAAGCGTCAGTATCAATGCTGATGGAACCCTCAGCAAGCGTTCGCGAGTGCTAAGTGAAAGCGAGTTTCAAGAGATCGTCAAGAACATTGAGAACATTGTAGATTCGACAATCGACGAGATCAAGAAAGGTGTCTTTTCGATCAAACCGCTCCCGCCGAAACCGAATCACAACATCTCCGATTCTTGTAAGTATTGTCCGCACAAATCGATCTGCAACGTCGCGTCCTTCACCAGTGAACCTATGGATAGGGAAGCAGGTGATGCCGATGAGTAAGATCACGATGACTCCCGCTCAACACAAGGCTGTATTTCACGAGGGCGGCAACATCCTGGTGAGTGCCGGAGCCGGATCGGGAAAGACGGCTGTCCTGACCGATCGGGTTTTGCGGAAACTTGCCGAGGGAGTTTCTCTCGATCAGCTCGTGATCATCACTTTCACCAACCTTGCGGCTATGGAGATGCGTCAGCGCATCAAAGCGAAACTTAGTTCAATTCCCGAACTCGAGAATGAACTTCTGAAACTCGATCAGGCGCGGATCATGACTTTTGACGCCCTCTGCCTCAGAATCGTCAAAGATCACCACTATTTGCTAAGAGTTGATGAACAGTTGAAGGTCGCCGATCCAATCATCCTTGACAGAATCAAAAAAGAAGCGCTCGAACAAACCTTTAAAGAAGCATACACAAAACGAAATCCCGATTTTGAAGCATTGATCAGCCGCCTTTTCGATCGCTCCGACCAACTAGCCCAAGAAGCGGTGATGACGCTTGCCCGGGGAATCGAAACGCTTCCGGACAAAGAAAGGTATCTTGGATCTTTTGAAGACAATTATCTTTCAAATGCTAAGATCGAGGAACATCTTTCTTCTTTTAATTCCTTTTTGAATAACTTCACATCCCAAATCAAAACCGATTACGAAACGTTTCTCGAAGCTTATCTTTCCAGTTCAAACGAGATCGTGCTTACTTTTGCGAGAGAAGTCGAAATTTGTTACAGGCAACTTCTGAGTGTTAAGGATACTTCCGCGATCATCAAGGCCGCAAAGCGGATTGAACATCCCCGCGTTCCGCGGGTTTCGAACCGTCTTGACATAGATCTTCAAAGCGGATTGAAAGAAGCTTATCTGCCAGTCAAGGACAAAGTATCAAAACTTGTACAGATCATCACTGAACTTATGGCCGACGACGAAGCTGATTTGAAGGAAGCATTCGCTGAAACCAAAGCGACGATCATGACAGTGGTCGGCTTGACAAGAAGATATCTGGAAATACTCCAGGCAAAACAACAAGAACTGAAGCTCTATCATTTTTCCGATATCATGGCCATGGCCATCAGAGTCTTCGAGGAGTATCCCGAGGTAACGCGTGAATACAAATCCGGCATCCAGGAAATCCTGGTGGACGAGTATCAAGACACTAACGACCTCCAGGATCGGTTGTTGGAATTGATTCAAAACGACAACCTCTTCACAGTTGGCGACATCAAACAGGCGATCTACGGCTTCCGCGATGCAAACCCCAGACATTTTTTGAAACGCTACCAAAAAATCAAAGATGAAGGCTTGGGAACCTTGATCGAACTTGTCGACAATTTTCGCTCCCGCAGCCAAGTCCTTAAGACCATCAACGAAATCTTCTCCCGCCTGATGGACAAAAATATCGGCGGCATCGATTATCATGACAACCAAAGCCTCAGATACGGGCAAAAACAGTATGAAATCAACTTCGATCCGCATGCGACTTACGACCCTGTCGTCTTGACATACGAGGCCACCCAAAGCGAAGAACTCGGTCTGTCCAAAATGGCACTGGAAGCTCGGATCGTCACTCAAGATATCGTAAGCAAGCTTAGCCGAAACATCAAAGTCTACGATCTCAAGCAACAGAAGTTGCGGCAAGCATCCTATCGTGACTTTGCAATCTTAATTGACCGCAAAACCGATTTCGGGTTGTTCCAGGCAGAACTTGTCAAAGCGGGAATCCCGACCGTTATCTATGCGGACGAACCCTTTAGCGAAGGCGAAGAGATCCGTTTCTTGTCATTGTTTTTGAGTTGTCTTCAAGGCCTTTTGCGTGATGAACTATTCCAAGCAAAGTTTAAGCCCGCATTCATCGGCCTCGCCCGGTCGTTTGTCTATCAGATCGCTGATGATGATATCGTCAAAATTGTGCTTGAGGGAAGCCTTGAAACCGCTGAAGATCTCCACAATTTGGCTGGCAATCCTCATTTTTCCTTAATCCTCGATCACCTTTATGCGCTGAAGGATCTTATCGATAAGGTTCCCGTCGACCTCTTTGTCCGAACGCTTTATGAAAAGACGAACATTTACTTGTCACTCTCAAAGCTCGTCGACCCCGGTCTTAGGGAGGCAAGACTCGATTACCTTGAAAGTCTTCTTGCTTCAATCGATCACCTTCGCTTTGAGGATCTTGTGGGTTATCTCGAACATGTCTATAAGACCCCCGAAGCTGACATCGAGTTTCAAAAACATTATTCCGAAATGGAAAATGCCGTTCAGATCATGACAATGCACAAGTCAAAAGGATTGGAGTTTTCGATCTGTTACTACCCAGGACTGGGCAAGCGATTCAATTATCAGGAGAACAAGAATCATTTTATCTATGACAGGGATCTCGGTCTTTATACGAAAGCCTTCGCAAACGGTTTTAAAAAGACATTTCTTCACTATCTCGCAAGCGATAAAAACTATCAAGAGTATGTTTCCGAGCGGATTAGGCTTTTTTACGTCGCTCTGACGAGAGCCAGGGAACAACAGATCTTGATTCTTGAGGACAAGTTTCTCGAACAAAAGCCAATTGTTTGCGACCGCCATCAAGTGATCGATTTATGGGAGCGCAAACAACTCGCCGCTTTTGCCGGAATATTTCCTTATCTCGATTTTGCGCTTGATTGGCGTCAAAAAGGTATCGTTGAACCTTTGACCAAAGCCAAATCAACAGCTGAGGGTAAAACCAAAGAATTCGGGAAGATCCTTTTTTCAACTTATTCTAAACCTTTGGAAGCCTATTCAACTCGCCGATATGCGAAACAAGAAGCGAAGCATTTCACAAAAAGCGATGTCGAAGCAATCAACTTCGGCGACAAGCTCCATAAAGCTTTCGAGTTCTTTGACTTCCATGATGTCCGGAACTCCCTTATCAAAGTCCAAGATGACTGGCGTCTCTTTTTCACAAAACTGCTTGAGACCGAGCCTTTCCATAATCTTGAAAATGCTAAAATCCATCAAGAACTCCCCTTCATCAATGTCGAAGAAGATACT
>JAQVPE010000083.1 GCA_028702245.1 Candidatus Izemoplasmatales bacterium | reverse complement strand
ATTCGCTTTCATGAAATCGAGTGGTCTGGTGATCATGTTGCCGCTTCTGACGCTAATAAACGCTTTTCAGGACGGAAAGCAGTATTTGTTGGGGATCGTTCCCAATTTCTGGACGATCAAGCCGATCCTTAATTTGGCTTTATCTTTGGACCATCCAAGCGATCTGTCTTTTTATGGCTACATCTTGATCGGGTCCATCTATATGATCGGATTGGCATTTCTTTGTTATCGGTTTTTCATCAAAAGAGCCTATCTTAAGTAGAAAGGAGGAGAGAAAATCATGCCGTGGTGGGGTTATGTATTGATTGGTCTCGGAGTAATCGTCATTGCCGTGCTCAAACTCAAGGTATTTGGACATATCCAGAAGCAAAAGGCAAAGAAAAATGAAGAAAAAGCAAAAGTGATGGATGAAGAAGACTGAGACAAGCCCGGGATCCCGGGTTTTTTCTTAAAACGGCTTTTTTTATCGCTAATGATATTGATTATTTGTGAAAATACAAATATAATGAAAATACAGACGTGCCTTTCTTGCGAAAAGCTTTCCCAGTTGGGAGGTTTTGCGGATCAAAACCCAAAAAACGTCATTTATGAGTATTATCAATGTCTTGAAAAAGAACTATCGGATCATCGCTCTAGTTGTCGTTACCGCGCTGGTTCCGCTGGTTTATTTGCTCGTTTACGCAACTGGGGGAATTAAATATGTTTTCTCCCACACTATGTATATCCCAATCCTGCTCGCTGGCATGTTTTTTGGTGCGCCTTTTGGTTTGCTTGTCGGTCTTGCGGGTGGTATTTTGCTGGGACCATTGATGCCGTTTGAAACAACAGTGATCAGTCCTGAACCACAAGAATTCATCAACTGGTTCTATCGCATGATTATCTTTATGTCAATGGGAGGAATCAGCGGCTATGTTTCTAACAAACTTCGACGTGACGCTCAGAGAATCAATGAATTGATGTCTCACAATCAGGAAACGATGATTCCCAATACCAATTATCTCGGGGCTGGAATCTTGAAACTTTCCCTAGGGAAACAATCCTTGATTACCGTCCTCATCAACAACCATAATTCGATTACTGACGTTCTTGGAACAGAAGTATTTCATAAGTTGATCTTCGGAATCTATCAAGATCTCATGGACTATGTCGGCACAGAAGGGTTTGTTGTTCAGTCAGGCAGAAACAAGCTATGGGTTGTTAAAAAACATGAGGATTTAAATATAGAAGCAGGACAGATTTGGTCGCTTTTGAATCGTCCTCGTGACATTGATAATATTCCAATGTATGTTGATTATGCTGTCGGATTGAACTCATCACATAATGTCAATAATTGTGCGAAACTCGAGAATTTTCGCGGCTCAGATACTTCCGCAAGACTAGCTCAGAACCAAAACGTTCCTTATATTATCTTCGATGAGTCGTTGACACAGAAGCGAAAAGAGTATGAGCTCTTGGCAACTTTTTCACGGGCACTCGAAATGAACCAAACATTTCTCGTCTATCAGCCGAAAATCGACCTCAAAACCGGCTTTCCGGTTGGACTTGAAGCCTTGATCAGGTGGGAACACGCTGAACGTGGTATTCTCTATCCCGATACGTTTATACCAATCGTCGAGCAAACGAAGTTGATTCATCCCATGACCGATTGGGTTCTGAGAAGAGCACTAAAAAAAATATGGGAATTTAGCGGGATGGGGATGACATTTCCTATCTCGATCAACATATCGGCAAGGAATCTTTATGATACTGATTTCTTTGATCGGGCAATGAAAATAATTGACGAATCACAACTGCCAAAAAATCTGATAGAAATGGAAATCACCGAATCAGTTCTGATGATAGATCCCGAGGTCAGCAAGAATTCACTTCAAAAGTTCGTAGCCAATGGAATCCGCATCGCCATCGATGATTTTGGGAAAGGATATTCATCGCTTGCCTATTTGAGCCAGTTCCCCATCGATGTTATCAAAATCGATAAGTTTTTTATGCGCCAGATCATCCAAAACGTGTCTTCACAACAAATAGTGAGCGCGACGATCAAACTTGCCAAACAACTTGGTTATAAAGTCGTCGCCGAGGGCGTAGAGGAAGAAGAGGTCGCTAAACTCATGCAAGAATACGAATGCGACTATGCTCAAGGATACCTCTATGCAAAACCCATGAATGACCAGGATGTGATTTCCTGGTATCAGAAACATTGCCGGCAGAAAACAAGCTAGGAATTTGATTATCAGCGATCGCAGTTTCATATACTAGCTAAAAACAACTCGTTTCCGGAATAACTGGAAACGAGTTATTTATAATCAAATTAAAAGACGATTATTTGGAAGCATAACGAGAACTTACAAGTTCCCAGTCGATTACCTTGAAGAAGTTATCAATGTATTCTGCTCGTCGATTCTGGTACTTGAGGTAATAGGCGTGTTCCCAGACATCGATTCCCAGTAGCGGCTTGCCAAAGTTTATAACAGGATCTTGATTTGGCATGGATACGACTTCAAGAACTCCGGATTTGTTTTTGATCAGCCAGGCCCAGCCTGAACCAAAACGGGTTTTCGCGGCCTCAGAAAAAGCGTCTTTAAAAGTCGCAAAGGAGCCAAAGTCACGCTCAATCGCTTTTAAGAGATCGCCTTTGGGCAGCGAGCCTTCATTTGGTTTGAGCGCTTCAAAGAAAAGGGTGTGATTGAAATGGCCGCCGCCGTTGTTTCTCACGGCGACTTTGATGTCTTCGGGCAAGCGGTTGATTGCTAAGAGCAATTCATCAAGCGAGGCAAAAGCGAGATCGGGATGTTTCTCCAAAGCGGCGTTGAGTTGATTAACGTAGCCTTGATGGTGCTTGGTGTGATGGACCAACATTGTCTCGCGGTCGATATATGGCTCGAGCGCGTCGTACGTGTAGTGTAGTTCCGGTAAAGAATATTTCATAGGTTAAACCTCCTAAAATGATGTTAATTACACTTATATTATATCATTTTAGAGGATTTGAGCCAAACAATCTGCTCAGTCTAACAAATACCTAAACGAGCGAATTAGTAAAGAAAAATAGAAAAAGAAACTGATAACTAATCACATCATAGACTTGATTTTTTCCAGATTCTTGAAGTTGGTCTTTGCAATATCCTCGAAAATCGCGAAACCTTTTTCAAGCGCGATCCGTTTGCCGATCAGATCGACAGCTGGCCCGGCTCCGAGCGGGATCCTAATTCCGATTTTTTCTCCCAGTGTGGCCATTTCCTTTAGAAAAGCGTCGCGGGCGAGTATCGAAGCGGCAGCGACAGAAAGATACTTTGATTCAGCTTCGATTTCAAATGTGACATCCGAGTAGACCTGTTTCCCTTTGAGATAATTGAAGTAGTTTGCCGGCGAACAGAATTGATCGACAACGACCTTTTCGACATCGCCCTTGTGCTTGGCTACGAGTTTCATGATCGCATGGTTATGCAAATAGGCTTTGATCTTATTCATGTTGAAGCCGAGTTTGACTAGATCATTGTACTTTTTGTTATCGGTGACAAGGATGTGATGTGAGATCTTTTGGGAAATTTGTTCCGCGATCCTTATGATGGCTTCGTCGGAAAGATGCTTGCTGTCAGTGACACCAAGTGCCTCAAGATAGGCATAGTCGGAAGGCAAGAGGTAGACTGCTGCGACAACCACTGGTCCAAAGAAATCACCGGTGCCGACTTCGTCGGAACCGATTGCTTTGACTTTTCGTTCAGGTTGCCTTTTTTCCGGCTTCTCCGGTTTAGAATTTGTCGATTCCTCTACTGCCGGCGTGAAGCCCAATAGCTCCGCGAACATCAAATAGTCATCCTTGGCATTTGTCCCTTGAAGCATCACCTTACCGGACTTGTAAATGGTAGCCGTGATGTCCTTGGATTTGAACAAGTAATCGACATGGTCCATATTATGCTCGATCATGATGTCGAAGTAGTATTCAAGGAGAAGATTTCGGTCGTTCTCTGATACTTCAAAAACATAGTTCACACTATCACTTCCTTAGTATATTTTATCATGATTTATGGTAAAATGGTTACGAATGAGGGTGAAATAATGTTCGCTGATACACAGATACTTGAATTTGACCGCGTTCTGAATGAACTGAAGGCCTATGCCGTCACCGATATGGCCAAAGCGAAGATCCTGAAAATTAAGCCGACTAGCAACAAAGCCGACATCGTCGCAATGCTTCAAGAAATCCAGACGGCAAGAACGATGATCGAGCGGTATGATGAAACCCCGATGTCCGGTGTTCTTGACCTTGAGGAGGCCATCAAACGCGCGAGGATCGGCTCGATTCTCTCTATCGAAGAGTTGTTGCGGGCCGTGTCTTTGGTTGAAGCTGAGATCAGAACAGATAGATATATTAAAAAAGTGCGTTCTTTGGAAATCGTCTCGGAAAGCCTTGATCACTATTACAACGCTATCGTCATGCATTCCAAAATCAAACTAGAAATCGAAACAGCCATCGATCAGAAAGGCTATGTCTTAGACGGTGCTTCCCCTGAGTTAGCGCAGATCCGGAAGAAGCTCGCCATCACCGAAAAGAGGCTCGGCGAGAAGATGGAAGGTTTGTTGAGACAAGAAGCGAGCAAACTGACAGATTCATTGATAACGATCCGGAACAACCGGCTTGTTCTTCCAGTGAAAGCGGAACACAAGAACAACGTCAAGGGAATCGTTCATGATATGTCCGCCAGCAAGGAAACCTTGTTCATCGAGCCCATTGCCTGTGTCGAACTTAACAATCAACTTCAGACTCTCGCTGTTGAGGAACAAGAAGCAATTTCCAGGATCCTCTATCGTCTTAGCCAGGGTGTTGCCAGCGAAGCGGATAGTCTCATCTCTAACATTAGGCTATTCACCGAACTCGATATCATCTTTGCAAAAGCGAAGCGCGCGATCGACCGCAATGAAGAAATGGTTGAAGTCAACGACAAGGAAATCAACCTCTTAAATGCTAGACACCCAGCCATTTCCCGTGATAAGGTCGTTCCGAACACGATCCGTTTCATGAATTACAGGATCATTGTGATAACCGGCCCTAATACTGGTGGAAAGACCGTTGCTTTGAAAACCCTTGGCATCATATCCCTGATGATCCAAGCGGGGATGTTCGCTCCTGTTGATGTGGGTTCAAAAGCAGTTGTCTTCGACAACATACTAGCTGATATCGGTGAT
>JAQVPE010000082.1 GCA_028702245.1 Candidatus Izemoplasmatales bacterium | reverse complement strand
GGTCTGCCCCGCAACATGGACGGCTCGCTGGGCTTTCAAGGAAAGATCAGCGAGGAGTTTCAAAAACTGCTCAAGGGCATGACCGATGTGCCCGTCACCTTGTGGGATGAACGGCTGACCACGAGGATGGCACAGCAAACAATGACAAAAGTGAAAACGAAAACCAAACATAAAAAACAAAAAGTCGACCAACTGGCGGCAACTATCTTGCTGCAAAGCTTTCTCGACAGACAAAAGGGGATCTAAATCATGGAAAAAGAGTATTTATTGGTTACCGATGAAGACGGAAATGAGATCGAATGCGAAATCATCATGACTTTCACTTCAGAAGAGTATTCAAAGTCATATGTCGTCTATCAAATCAAAGATGACGAATCGGGAGAATATTACGCAGCCAGCTACAATCCCGACGACGGCGACGAAGGAAAACTGCTTGAAGTCGAAAGCGACGAAGAGTGGGATTTGATCGAGGAAGTCCTCGAGAGTTTTCTTGAGGAAAACGAGGAAGAAGAAGCCGAAGAAGAACCGGTTTCAAAAACCGAGTAGTTCATGAGTGAGTATCTTGAGTCACTCGCTATAGACACTCCGGATCCGCTTCTATCAAGCATCAAAGAACAGGCTTTTTCAATGAAAGTTCCGATCATCAAAACCGAGACTTTGGCTTTTATCGAACAATTGATCATGGTCGCGAAAGCCGCGCGGATTCTCGAAATCGGCGGGGGGATCGGTTACTTTGCCATCCAAGTGGTTAAAAAGACAAAGACGATGGTGACTTCGATTGAAATCGATGAAGGTCTCCACGAAGTTGCCAAAGCAAATATCGAAGCCAGCGGCCTTGCTTCAAAAATCACCAGCATCAATGCCGATGCGCTCGCCCTCGAGACTTCGTCGCTTGGCCTTTTTGACATGATCTTCGTGGATGGAGCGAAGGGAAAGTACCGAGCTTATTTTGACAAATTCAAAGACATTCTCAAAGTTGGGGGTTTCTTTGTCTTTGACAATTTGTTGTTTCGGGGACAAGTGGCCAATCCGGAAACGATTTTAAGCCGCAATCGTCGGCAACTCGTGAACAAAATCAGAAGTTTCAACACTTTCATCATGAATGATCTTGATTATAGAACCGAGATCTATCCGCTTGGAGACGGAATCGCCCTCGCGATCAAATTGAGGTGACTTCGATGGAAATCGTTGCGATCGTCAAAAATTTATCCGAAATAGATGAACTGCTGGCTCTTGGCGCAAATACGCTTGTTTTTGAGAGCGACCGCTTTTCGAGATCGGCAGTGCTGCCTTTAAGCAAAGATAAGTTGATTTCTGCCATAAATACAACCAAAGCCAAACCGGCAAAGGTTTATATCCGCTTGAACACGATCATCAAGGAAAGCGATCTCGATGAATTGAAAGTTTTGCTTGATGAAATACTCGAAGCCGAACCCGATGGAATAGTTTTTCATGATCTGACGATCGGAGTGATTCTCAACAAAATGGGTCATCCAGAAAAGGGAATCTACCAGCCGGGCACTTTCAACACCCACAAGCATAGCCTTGCTTTTCTAACGAATCTAAAAATCGAGAGGGCAACCATATCTAAAGAGATCACCATGGATAAGCTGGTTAATCTGATCAAAAACAATCCCCGATTTAAGTTGTCTTTGATCGGCCATGGAAGCATCGACATGTTTTATTCAAACCGGAAGATGCTATCCCTATATCACGAATACAAAGGTTTGGCCTATGAGTCGGATGCGAAGTACCAAATCGCCGAGAAATCGCGTCACACCGAGTTCTACCCATTGATTGAAGACCAAAGCGGAACATCAATATTCAGACCGAAGAAACTGCATTCGTTCAAGGTGATCGACACTTTTAAAGCACTGCTCTTTGAATTTTTTATCGAGCGTAATCAAATGACGGATACTGAATATTACCAGGCAATAAAGGCCTACGCGAGCGGAGACTATTTTGATTTTCTACGCCAATACAATGACGAGTACGATGATGGCGTTTTCACCGATGAGACTTTCTTGAGAAAGGGTGAAGCCAAATGAGGCCCGAACTCCTCGCTCCCGCCGGAGACCTCGAAAAGGTCAAGATCGCCTTTCTCTATGGCGCCGATAGCGTCTATATCGGCGCGAAAATGCTGTCGCTTCGAGCAAGGGCTTCCGACTTCGATCTTGACTCGATCAAGGAAGCGGTAGCGATCGCTCATGGACTAGGGAAAAAACTGTTTGTGACGACTAACATCGTTCCCCACGACGAAGATCTCGAGGGGCTAGATGAATACTTGCTGGCGCTTGCCAAAAGCGAAGTCGATGCCGTGATCTGTTCGGATCCCTATATCATTTCCAAAGCGAAAGCGATTGGCGGTCTCAAAATCCATGTTTCGACCCAGGTCTCTACCGCCAACAGTGTGCTCTGTAACTATTACCACGAATCAGGGGCATCGAGGGTCGTGCTCGCGAGAGAATTGACTATTGCTGAGATTGCCGCATTGAGAAAGTTGACGGGGGTTGAACTAGAGGTATTCATCCATGGCGGGATGTGCGCCAGTTATTCCGGAAGATGCACTTTGTCGAACATCATGACCGGCCGTGACGCCAACCGGGGCGGTTGCGCGCATAGTTGCCGGTGGGAATATGATCTCTATAAGAACAATCAATTTTTTAAAGACGACTTTCAGATTGCCTCTAAAGACCTTGAAGCGCTCAAGTTCATCCCAAAGTTGATCGATATCGGCGTCGATTCATTCAAAATCGAAGGAAGAATGAAGTCGCTTCATTACATCGCCACTGTGGTCAGGACTTACAGGCGCCTGATTGACGATCATCTTGCCAAACGCAAAATCGATCTTGATTTCTATTACAAGGAGTTGAGCCGCGCCGAGAACCGGCCTTTTGGCCCGGGTTTGTTCGAGGGTTCTCGAGTGGAATCGCAATTGTACGGCACCGCCCAGAAGGAACCCTCTCAAGAATTCGTCGGGATGGTGCTTGGCTACGACCTTGAGGCCAAGGAAGCCATCATCGAGCAAAGAAACCATTTTCGTCCGCATGACCGGGTTGAGATGATCAGCCCCGCTGGAGATGAAGTTACCTTCGCGGTGGAATGGATCAAATCCGAAAGCGGAGTATTGTTGGATGCGGCCAGACACCCGCTGGAAATAGTCAGAATTCCACTTGCTAGGCCAGTTGAGGCATATTCATTGTTAAGGAAGGTGTCATCATGAACAAACCTGTCATCATCGCCGTCACGGGCGGATCCTCTTCGGGAAAAACAACGGTCGTGAACAAACTCATTGCGAATTTCCGTGACTATCCGATCACCGTCATCAACCATGACGACTACTATAAGGACCAAGCCGAGATGACGCTCGCCGAACGTCGGAAAGTCAACTACGATCATCCGTTTTCACTTGACAACGACCTTTTCTATCAGAATCTTTCGGATCTTATCGACGGAAAGACGATTGAGAAGCCAACGTACGATTTTGTTCAGTTGACCAGGGCCAAGAAGACTGAGATCGTCCATCCGGCAAAGATCATCATTCTCGAGGGTATCCTGATACTCGAAGACGAACGGATCCGGAAACTCGCCGATATCAAGATTTTTGTCGAAACTGATGACGACGTCCGGTTCATCAGAAGACTGATCAGGGACACCAAAGAAAGAGGCAGGACGCTTGAAAGCGTGATCGACCAATATTTAACGACCGTCAAACCGATGCATTTCGCATTTGTGAAACCGACGAAGCGGTACGCCGACATCATCATCCCCAACGATTACGAACACGATGTCGCCGTTGATTTGGTCAAAGCGAAAATAATGGCTATTCTAAACAAATGATTTGTGCTATAATAAATATCACTTTGAGGGAGGCTAGTGCAAATGGAAAATACCTACAAATTGACTGAGCAAGGATATGAAAAGCTTAAACAAGAGCTTGAGACCTTGAAGGATGTCGACCGGAAACAAAATCTCGAGGCTTTGAAAGAAGCCAGAGCTCAGGGCGATTTGTCCGAGAATGCGGATTATGACGCAGCCAGGGACGAGCAGGCCCGCATCGAGGCGAGAATCAAGGAAATCGAGAATATCCTCAAGCATTCGGAGATCATATCGAGTTCGAACAATTCCAAGGTTGTCTCGATCGGCAAAACCGTTCAAATCAAATTTCCGAAAGCGATGATCAAAGAATACACGATTGTCGGCCATCTTGAGGCCAACCCGCTTCAGGGCAAGATTTCGAACGAGTCACCAATCGGCAAGGCTTTGATCGGCAGAAGAAAAGGTTCGATCGTCACCTATAAGGCTGAAACCGGAACTGAGATCACGGTGGAAATCACCGATATCAAATAGAAGACGAGAAAATGAGAGTTTTCTCTTTTTTCTTTAGGAGGTGGACTGATGATTGCCATTATTGGCGCGATGGATCTTGAACTCGAATGGTTGTTTCAACGATTTTCGCTCAAAGAAGAAGTAACGTTTGCGGACAAAAAGTTGTTCTTAGGGAAGATTGAAGATCAAGAGGTCGTGATCGCCAAATCAGGTATCGGCAAGGTCAACGCCACGATCGCGACAGCATATATCCTGAGCCATTACCAAGTCGACTATCTGATCAACATCGGCGTCGCCGGAGGCATCGCCGGGGTTGAGATAGGCGATTTATTGCTTTCGGAAGGGATCTGCTATTTTGATGTCTCATTGACTGGGATCGACGCTATTCCCTATGGAAAAATGGGCGATGATCCTTTGATTCTCAGGCCCGATCCTTCTTTAAGAGAACGGGCAATGAAGCTCCTTGAAAAGCATCGGTTTGCCTATCAAAGCGGAATGATCGCCTCTGGCGACAGTTTTGTGACAAACATCAGCCAAGTTGAGAGGATCATCGAAGTTGTGCCAAATATCAAAGCTTGTGAAATGGAAGGCATGGCTATCGGGATGTGTTGTCATAAGTTCAACGTTCCCTTCCTATCGATCAGAGGCATCAGCGACCTTATCCAAAAGGATAACCAAAAGGAAATGTACTCAAAGTCTTTGAAAGATGTCGCAAAACTGACAGCCGGATTTGCACTCATGTTTCTTTTGGAGGAACAAGCATGATTGTTGCCCTTGATGGAGTATTGATCGATGTTTCGGTCAAGACGAAAAACATCAGGCATACCTATATCCATAAAATCGGGAATAATCGCTTGC
>JAQVPE010000081.1 GCA_028702245.1 Candidatus Izemoplasmatales bacterium | reverse complement strand
TGCCTCTTGTGGGGATGGAGTATTCGATGCTTGTAAAACCATTTTCGCTCGACATGTCGAGCATCACGCCTTTTCTGGAGTTGAGTTGTGGCATGATGCTGCCGACATAGGCATTTGGGATGTTTACGATCACTCTTTCATAAGCTTCATGGACTTTTCCGTCAATATGTCTTAAGATAACTTCGGGCTTTGAAACGCTAAGTTCAAAGCCTTCTCTTCGCATTCTTTCGAGAAGTATCGACAAATGCAGTTCACCCCGGCCGCTTACTTTATATCCTTCAAGATTATTTAGTTCTTCAATTTCCAAACCGACATTGGTCTCCAGTTCTTTCAAGAGTCGCGCTCTAATTTGTCTTGTTGTGACCAAGGAGCCGCTTTGACCGACGAAAGGCGAGTCGTTGACCAGAAAATTCATCGAAAGAGTAGGCTTGTCGATCGAGATCATCGGCATCGGTTCGATGTTTGACTCGTCGCAAACGGTTTCACCGATCGAGATATGGGAGACGCCACTGAAAATGACGATATCGCCGGCATAAGCTATCGGTTTTTCAACCTTGATCAAACCTTCATTGACAAACAGCTTAGTGATCTTGATATTGACTAGCGAGCCGTCTCTTTTGCTAAGCACATATGATTTCCCGCTCTTGATACTGCCTCTTTTGATTCTGCCGATGCCGAGTCTGCCAAGGTAATCGTCATATGCCAAAGAAGACACTTGCAGTAGCAACGGTTCATCGGAATTGTCGGGGTATGGTTTCACGTGATCAAGGATGCATTCGAACAAAGGATCCAAATTGTCGCTGTCGTCATCAATGTTTTTCATGGCGATGCCCTCTTTTGCGATTCCATAGATGATGGGAAAGTCAAGTTGAGAGTCGGTCGCGCCAAGTTCTAAGAACAAAGCAAAACACATATCGGCGACTTCGATCGCCCTTTCATCCTTTTTATCGATTTTATTGATAAAAACAATCGGTTTGAGTCCGATTTGCAAGGATTTCTGAAGGACGACTTTTGTTTGCGGCATCGGGCCTTCAGAACTGTCGACGAGTAAAATCACGGTATCGACCGTATTCATGACCCGCTCGACTTCACTAGAGAAATCCGCATGTCCTGGAGTGTCTACGATATTGATTTTCGTGCCTTTATGTTCAATCGCACAGTTCTTTGAATAGATGGTGATACCGCGTTCTCTTTCGATATCGTTGCTATCCATTACCTGCTCAATCAAAACCTCATATTCATGAAATACGCCACTCTGTCTCAGTAAGGCATCGACCAGGGTTGATTTTCCCGCATCAACATGGGCAATGACACCGACATTGATGATGTTTTTCTCTCTCATATAATCATTCTCTTCTTTATTGTTTACATAATTAGTGGGTAATAAACAAACAATTAAGTGTAGCATATAATTGAAAAAAGTAAAGGAAATAATGCTTGAAATTAGAAATCCATATTGAGATTAAGTATATCATTTAGTGAGCATCTTTCAGCCAGTTTTTTCATAATCAACCGAGAAGTGATATTATTTAATTAGAAAGAAGGTAATTAAGGTGAAATTAGTAACGTTGGTAGAAGATAGTCAAAGAGATTTGAGTTTGGGATCTGAACACGGAGTAAGTTTCTATACTGAGACCAATGAACACAAACTGCTGTTTGATGTTGGTCAAACAGATTTATACGCATTGAACGCCAGTAAACTCGGAATCGACATTAATGATGTCGATACCGTAGTGATATCGCATGGACATTACGACCACGGCGGCGGGTTGGAGCATTTTCTTAGCATCAACGATCATGCTACCATCTATATCCAAAAAACAGCATTCGCTGAATTATATTCAATGAGAAATCTTAATGAGTATTCTTATATCGGATTAAACCAGAAGTTGGATCGATCCCGGTTTTTGCTTTTTGAAGGCGATCTGCGAATTGATGAGGAGCTGATGCTATTCAGCCGGGTTGAAAACAAGGATTTGTTCCCGACCAGCAATCAAACACTATATCAAAAAAAAGGCAATCAATTGATTGCGGACAATTTTGATCACGAACAAAATCTACTTGTGAACACCAACAGCGGACACGTGCTTTTTGCCGGATGCGCACATAAAGGCATTGTCAATATCATCAATCAAGCAGAAAGAATTATTAACGGCAATAAGATAAATGCGGTTTTTGGCGGCTTCCACTTGATATCAAGATACGAGGAATTTGAAGAAAGCAAAGAAAACATCGAGAAGATCGCATATCTTCTACAAACCAAACAAATAGATAAGTACTACACCGGTCACTGTACGGGCAGTATTGCGTTGACCATTATGAATGGGATTTTACATGAAAGACTACAAAGATTTTATCCGGGATTACAGGTCGAAGTATAAAAATGATAGTTAAATTTGTATCGTGTTTTTTGTCTATCTATTTGGTTATAATTTTGTAGTCATTGTGATAACTCATATACCATCCAGGAACAACTGACTTGAAATCATCATAATGAAGCATCGATTTTCGGCATATTCTGGTCATGTTGTCGATTTCATCTTGACCGAATTGATATGCCCAGACAATCGAGTATAGCGAAGCGTGAGCAACGTACACAGCAAGAATTTCCCAAAAATCAGATGGGACTACATCATCAAAATAGGCATCAATCTGGCCAACGCAGTAAGGGATGCTCACATCCGTTCCAAAACTCTCAAGCTTATAAAACTCTTCATAGGGATCACCGATGCCCCAACGGTTGAAGTCGATAACTCCGAGTTTTCCATCTGGAGTAAGAATAAGGTTGCCGGGATGGAAGTCACCGTGTTGATAGACCGCCGGTTTTGACCACAACTTGTTTATGTTGTCTTTGATATACTTTATTGTGTACTCATCATCCGGTATTCTTAAACTAGATGATTCATATCCTGAAAGTTGCTTGAGCTTTTTCTCTATGTTAGTCGATAGGGGGATTTGCTTTTTCGGTAATTTCATGCCATGGATTTTTTTGAGAATCATTCCCGCTTCTCTTCCTAGTAGATATTGTTCCTTTTCGCTTAGAATAGGCAATGCTTTTTCCAAGTCTTCTCCCTCAACCCAGGATAAAAGCATATACACTTTTTGATTATTGCAGCAAATGCCAAAGGATATCGGTTTTGACATTTCAAAACCAAGTTTTGCATACTTTTCAACCGTTTTGTACTCTTTCAACTTTTTCTCATATGAACCAATATCAGATACTCTCAACGAATATTGTTTGAGAGCATTTGTTTCAATATAGTATTTTTCGTCACTCGACCATCCATAGTTGATTTTTTCGATTTTTTTCCAATCGACATTATCTTTGATGTCTTCAAACATTGATTTCTCCAGACTGGTATGCCTTGAAAGCATATTATATCACAAATTTTAACAGATTGTTGTTCACGGTATTTGATAGTGCTATAATACGAACAATGACATTCTCTTGTCGTTAAGTCATGAGAGTCAGTTATCAACCCGAGGAGGAACACATGAGAAAGAAACTTCATCATCTTAACGCAGTGTTGATATTCACCGCCTTTTTTTTGTTTGGATGTCAAGATACCATAACAACGACAATCATGACGACTTCATCTACATCACCGACCCAGACATCATCAATAACAACGGTTCCCACATCATCAATATTAACGACTACCGAACCGTTGCTGAATGCGACTAGATCCGATTCGGAGGTCTATTCAGTATATTTGCTTGCTTTGGAAGCGGGAGCCTACTCAGGATCATATGAGGATTGGCTGGAATCAATAGAAGGACCCAAAGGAGATCCGGGAAAACAGGTTCTCCTAAGAGCTTTAAACAACAAGTTGGAATGGCAATACGAAGACGACGATTCTTGGAATGTTCTTTTTGACCTTGGGGTGCTTAGAGGCACAGATGGGGTTGGTATTGATTTGGTCGAAATTGATGATAGCGGCAATCTGATAGTAACTTATACGGATGAGCGAACAGATAATCTAGGACGAATCGTAACGGTTTACAGTGTTGAATTTAAAGACGATTCGGGATATCTGTATTCATCTCAGATCGTTGGTGTTGGCGGCTCTGCCACACCGCCAACCGGGATATCCAAAAACGGACATGATTTTGTGAATTGGGAAGGGATTTATGAAAATGTCACACAGAACACAGTTGTTACCGCCCAATTCACAAAGCGTGAATATTCAATCACTTTTGATTCAAGCGGAGGCTCTCTTTGTGAAACGATAACAGAAATCTCCTTTGGTGAATCTGCCATTTTGCCGGAGCCGATAAAAGAAGGCTATCGATTTCTAGGTTGGTATCAAGGGGACTCGATCAACTCTGCGCCTTTTTTTGACTCTAATCAAGTTACAAAAGATTTCGAACTCGTTGCGAGATGGGAATTGCTGACGCATATCGTTTGTTTTATAGATGAGGACGGCGCTTTGTTGTTGTCTTTGAATGTTCCTCACGGAGTGGGCGCATATTTACCGGAAAATCCCGTAAAACAAGGATACACCTTCAGCGAGTGGGATCATGATCCTTCGATAATCACCGACGATGTTATCATGAAACCGATGTTTACGCCGAACAACTACACTATCTCATTCAACAGCAATGGCGGTTCCGCCATTGCGAGTGTTACTTTGCCTTACTTGACTGAATTGCCGGCATTCTCTGAGCCTACTAGAACCGGATATGCTTTTATTGGTTGGTTCTCTGATTCGGCATTTTCCGAACCGTTTTCTTTAACAACAATGCCGCTTGGAGGCATGACCCTTTATGCCAAATGGCAGATTCAATCCTATACGCTGACATTTGATACTCAGGGAGGAACCGAGATTCCCGAACAAACATTGATGTACAATACTTCTTTAATTGTTCCAACGGAGCCATTCAAAGAGTTTTACGATTTCATCGGTTGGAGCAGTGTGCCTGATGCTTATGTTCCTTATTTATTTACTTCAATGCCGGCTGAAGATCTCACGATCTATGCGATATGGGAAGAGGCGGCGCTTCTGTTCGCCCTTCTTGAAGATGAAACATATGGTATTATCGGCGTCAATCCCGTTGCGACCGAAATTATTGTTCCTACACTATACAAAGGCATAGCGGTAACGAAAATCATGACAGGGGCGTTTGAAAACGGATCCCAAGTTAAGAGCCTGGTGGTTAATGGTACAGTTCTTACAATGGAGGCCGGGTGTTTAGCCGGGCTTTCCGTACTTGAAAACTTATCGGTTCCGTTTGTGGGCATTAACCGCGACGCGACCTCATTTGATGCGACACTCGGCA
>JAQVPE010000080.1:3406-5315 GCA_028702245.1 Candidatus Izemoplasmatales bacterium | reverse complement strand
TGCTTGGGCTCGATCCCGATCAGTCATTATTGGTCGGCATGGCCACTAGCGGTTACTACGTCAGGCAGGCGAAAAGCCCTAATTACCACGAACTGCTTGCTTTCATTGAAGATTGGGCTAATGACAGGGTGTAACATCTAACTCCCGCAGTTGCGGGAGTTTTTTTGTATAAAGAAACCGGCACGGTTTGTCCGTGCCGGCAGATTCATTGTTCAGAAGATGATGTTCTTATTTGATGACGATGTTGTCCATTGTCATGGTGCCGGTGTTATCGCTAGCTAGATTGATCATCAGGCTGATATGCGTTAAGTCAGTTGGAAGATCCGCAACCTTGACATAGAAATATGTTCCTTCATCCACGTAGTCGAAATCCCCGTAACAGGTCAGTTCAATATAAGTGCCTCTCACATAGTGAAATGCCTGAAAACGACTTGATCCGGTAATTTCAGCAGATGTTTTCACATAGATGCCGATGTATTCAGCGCCCAAAGTATCCAGTTCTGCCTTTGTAACATCGAACTTGATTCCATTTGTGGATGGTCCGTAGGTAAATTCAAGAACGTTGTTTTCACCAACAGTGGTCAATGTGGCAGCCGTTGTTCCCCAACTGCCTCCAGCAACTCTAAATGTCTCAATTCTTGACCAATTGGCTTTAAAATCAGCGTCGTCAGTAAATTCCTCGAAATCTTCAAAAACTGATACAATCGAAATCGGAATGACCAAGACGTTTGATTCAAGGGATTCACTATCAACAGTTTTAACTTCAATACTATAGGATCCCATTTCCGGGCTAGATAGGTTGAGCCCTTTATAGTCAATCATTGAAGCTAGTGGTGTAATCTCGCCGTCTTCAGCGTCTGTGATGGTAATTTGTGAAAGCAATGTCGCTTCAAGAGAGGTGAGATCTTGACCGGCTTCCAGCATCATCCCGGAAAGGGCAGCCAGACCGGTATCGGAAATCGAGACCACGGGAGCGGCGTTGACTGGGGCGACTTCACCAGGTTCGAGGTCGATATGTGGCAAGTACTCTGGATCAGCCACAAGAACGATGGCGTGAACGGTGATTGAGCCTGTGTAAGGTTTGCTTGAAGAGTACTCAAACCCAAGAGCGAAGTCAGTGATTTGGCTGACGGTTTTTCCTGATGAAGCAGCTGTGACATCGATGTAGATCCAGCCTGACTCACCTGTTCTAGGCAGAGGAACTGCTGTGCCCTTATAGCCGCCGCCATCCCAATAGACCCATATTGAACCGAAACGCTTGTTGAGGTCGTTGGTCACATACATCGCCAGATACTTGGTTTCAGCGGATCCGCCCAACGATGCGAGCGAACTGTACTTTCTGGCAAGATGCCAGCTTCCTGTCCATGTTGGTGCTGCCATGTCAAGAATCATCGCATTGTTATCAACATCGAGATTCATGTTGGCGCCTGGATTGAGATTGGCACCATTGGTGCGTTGGGTCCAGTTAGCCTCGAAGGCTTCTTCATCAACATAAGTGAAGTTGTCAAGCATGACATGAGGAGCGGGATTCACAGATTCAAGTAATTTGGGAACGCTGTCAACGAGGGCGATTTCATAGACGATGACCGATCCGGTATAAGGATCCGATGAAGAGAAATTGAATCCGATTCCGAAATCAATGATTTCGCTGACTGTTTTACCGGATTTGGATATATCAACGAATACCCACCCGGTTTCCCCTGTTTCAGGAAGCTGCATGGCGTAAGAGTTTTGATTACCAGTCCAGTAGAGCCATGCACTAGCAGTAGTTTTGTTTGTGTTGTTAGTCAAATAGAAAGCAAGATATTTCGTTTCGTTCGTACCACCAAGCGAGGCAAGAGACGAGTACTTCCGAGCAACGTGCCAACTTGATGTCCATTCAGGAGCGCTCATATCGATGACCATCGCG
>JAQVPE010000080.1:0-3396 GCA_028702245.1 Candidatus Izemoplasmatales bacterium | reverse complement strand
ATTATAGTCGGTGCCGCTGGTTCTTTGCGTCCAATTGGCCTCGAAGTCTTCCTCGTCATCATACTCGAAAGAGTCTAATGACAAGTAATTTAATGGCTCAGGAGCGGATAGTTTTTCTAGTTCCGCAGGATCTTTGACAAGAACAACTTGATAAACCGACACTGAACCGGTAAACGGATTGCTTGTCCAGTTGTTGAAGCCAAGACCGAAATCGAGTATCTCGGTTGGAGAATGTCCGGAAGTGGTAACATCAATATATGCCCAACCTGTTTCACCGATTGCAGGGAAAGTGATTGAGTATGAATTTTGATTCCCGCTCCAATATAACCAAACATGAGCAGAGGTCTTAGAAGTGTTGTTAGTCATATAGAAGGCCAGATATTTATAGGAATCAGTTGCGCCAAATGAAGCGAGAGAATCATACTTTCTGGCTATATGCCAACCATCATTGGCAGTTGCTGGCATCTCGAAGACCATTGCTTTGTTTTCGGCATCGTAATTGAGCAAAGGAGCAGGGATCTTGTTATCGCTATTGGTTCTTTGTGTCCATTCCGCCTCAAGTGCAGCGTCATCGGCGTAATCGAAGTCATCAATCAAGACGAGATCGACATTTACTGGAGCGATTACCTTTTCTAACACGAACTCCTTGATATAGATCGTATTTGCGGTGTCATCAAGATAACCGTAGGTGAACTCAAACTTGGCATTATTGACGGAAACGTAGTTTTCCTTGTCGACAGTAAATTCGACATAGTAAGTGGCGTATTCATCAGTTATGCTGATCGCTTGTAAGCCGCCAGCGAAGTTGTCAATCCAAGGATCAGTAGACAAAACGGTGCCAATCCGGAATTTCAGCGTTGTCGCCGTAGTGGCTTTGACTGTGATCTTGAATCTGTAGGTTTCGCCAAACTCGAGTCTGGTATTGTTGTAATAGTTTGTCAGTCTGCCCGTAGACCAGTCGTTTGTATAGGCGGGAATGCCAGAAAGAGCGACTGCGTCCTCAATGGTATCGACCGTTTGAGTAGAACGCTCGAGTGTGCCGGTCAAGACATCATTCGGCGCCAAATCATGAAGCTCGACATATGTGGTTTCGGCAGCCGGAACAAGCTTGAATTCCTTAATGTAAATATTGTTCGTGGCATCCGTTGGCAAGTATCCGTACATGAACTGCATTTTTGCCGCATTCCAGGTATTTAGGCTTGCGTATGATTCACTATCCGCAGTGAACAATACTTCGTAAGTAACGTATTGATCAGTGATTTGGACAACCTTCTTGTCAACACCGCTGAACGAATCGATCCAAGGATCGGCAGTAAGGGTCGTTCCGAGCCAGAAGTAGAGATCGGTGGCGGTATCAGCTTTGGCGGTGATCACGAATTTGTAGAGTCCACCATACTTAATATCGTTTTTGCTGAAGTAGTAAACCAATCTGGCATGATCCCACGGATCGACGTCAACATCGATACCCGAAATCTTATATGCCTCTTCGGTTTCATCATAAGCGATTGTCGAATGGGTGGGTCCTTCGTCAGCGGGAATCGTCAGCGGCAGAGCGCCTTCGTTATTCCAAACGACATCCATGACGGTGATTGTCACGGTAACAGTGCCTTCGTTTCCGGCAGCGTCCGAAACGGTATAAGTGATATCAAATGAACCGACCGCTTTAGCGACTCCCTCTTCAAGGAAGGCATCGGCTCCAGTTACAGTTACATTTTCAACCGCGATGGCTCCGTCAAGATTGTCAAGGACACTGATTATGTCTAGGGGATCAAATTCATCGCCATAAGTAATCGTGGCATCGCTAGCGTTGATCACGGGAGCCTGCTTGTCAAGAATCGTTACATCGACAGACAATGTTCCGACATTACCGGATAGGTCATAGACGCTGAAGAGAACCGTGTAGACGCCGGCAACATTGAAATTGAGACCGCCAGAGTCGATCATGTCAGAAGTGACAATGATTGTGCCATCAACGGCGTCGACAGCGTCGACTACTTGTCTAAGATCGACTGCCGGAGTGAACTGATCGATTTCCGTCGGGATTCCCGGTTTCAAAGTAACAACCGGTCCGGTGGTGTCTTCGTTTTCAGCAGCGACCACGGTGAAATCGATTGAGAAAGTGGTTGTTGCTTCACGGGAGTCAGTTACCGAATAGCTGACGGCATAGGTTCCCGGAACAGCCATGTTGACCAAAGAGGAATCAATGGTCGGAACCAGGATGTTGCCTTCCATATCGGAAGCGACGACATAATCCGCAAAATTAGTGGGAAGCGGATCGCCAGCAGTCAACTTGACGGGAAGTTCCGCCCCATATTGTCTTTCGACCGTTGGTGGCAAAAATTCGCTGATGACTTTGAATATGTTGACATCTTTGAAGGTTACGACCGAGCCGACCGGATTGTAATCGTAATCGACCAGGCCTAAATTAAGCTCGATTTTGAACACTTGCTCACCGCTTGATGACATGAGCGAGTTAAGTTTGAAGAAGAAGTTGTAGGTTACATAGTCTTGAGTAAGATTGAGTTTGTTGCCGGCGGACACGCCGTCAAAATCGTCAATCCAACTGTGGGCCTGATCGGTTCTCAATCCCATTCTCAGAGCCATCTTTCGGTTGATCGAAGATTTGACTGTGAATGTGAACATGTACCATTTGTCAACTTCAAATGCCGTCGAAGGCTGTGCGAGAGAAGCTCCCGCGGCGGATGCCCAGCCCCCAAGGTTTTCGATCGTGACAATCATCGCCTCTTCAGTTGAATCATAAGTTATTGAAGCCTGGCCATTGTCGCTCTTCTCGGTCCATTGGTCGTCGCCCTCGTTTTGGAAAGCTGGATCGGTCAAAAAGCCTGATTCAATTATATTGCCGATCAGGACGTCTCTGGTTTGGACAGACTCATTGCCTTCGGCATCCTCAACGGTATAAGTAACCTGGTAAGTGCCGACGGTGTTCAAGACAACTGCCGAATAATCAAGAACGATGTTCTCGGTAACGTTGCCGTCGATATTGTCGACAGCAGTGACGCTCCGCCATAACAAAGCGAGCAATCCGGCTTCGGTGTAGTTGACGGGATAGCCGAAGTGATCATTGGGAACGTTGAGGACAGGGGCGATCATGTCGCGGATTTCCGCGAAGCAGTAATCGACCGAGAAATCGAGTGTCATTCCCGTTCCGGCGGTCAAGACGAGCGTTTGATCAACGAGCGGCTCGGTGAAAACGAAGTAGAAAGTATGCTCTGCCGCTGTGGTGGTTACCGCGATCTCTTCAAGGTTAGCCCTCAAAGAACCGATTGCGACTTCGACATCCCCCGCGACATCCGCGGAGATCGTCAAGACAGCTTTGACATAGCTGAATTCGGCTAGGTTTTCATTGATGACGCCGCCTGATATGGCGGGAGAAGT
>JAQVPE010000079.1 GCA_028702245.1 Candidatus Izemoplasmatales bacterium | reverse complement strand
GGCAAGCAAAGCCGTCAAAATATCAGAAAACCCAAACCTTCCCATAACACTGCCGCCGATTGTGGCGATATTTCTGACGTTAATACCCATAATGTTATTGGCTGCTTCAGCCAAAAGACCACCTTGAAGAGCTCTAACAACGGGAGAAATCTCCAAATCCCGGATGGTCGCTTTGGCGCCTATGAAAACAAATTCAGCGGTTTCTGATATTTCTTTAAGTCCTAGATTATCGAGTGAAATTAGACATTCAACCGATTTTGAAGCCAGTTTGAGCCAAGCTCCACCACCAATCACTTCGTTTTTTTGATTTGAAGAAAGCAACTCGTAAGCTTCCGCAATCGTTTCTGGTTTCTTGTACTGAACAACTTTCAAACTCCCAGCCTCCTTTTGTTTTCTTGAATGAAGCGATCCATATCAGCGACGGTATCGATGTCGAATACTACACCTTTGTCGTCCACGGGGATATAATTAACCTCGAAGCGGTCCCGAAATAATTTAAGATTGCCGTCATCGGGTTCGCCAAGCAAAGGTTCTTTGTATTTCGCCGGGAAGAAGATCGGATGTCCTCGGCGCCTATTAAAAGTGGGAACCCTGATTTCTTCATTGGCATTCATCAGTTTACGGTAAGTACCTACTTCAATCAACGGATAGTCCCCGGGGATGAAAAAAAAGTCCCCAATAGCCTCTTTGACTCCGGTTTTTACCGAAGTGAACATCCCGTTTTCATAATTCTCGTTTTCAACTATTTTCAAAGAAGGATCACTCGTAAAAAATTCATTGATCTCTTGATGATACCTGCCGGTCACAACAACAATTTTATCCGCGACTTTCCTGAGGGATTTGATTGTATAACTGAGAAGCGGCCTTTTATCAACCATGAACATCATCTTGTTGGATCCAAAACGCGAAGATTTCCCCGCTGCCAAAACGATTACCGTTGTCAAAAACACACCTCCCGCAAAATCAGCAAAGACATGCAACACTAAGTTTTTTTTGATAAATAAGAACATCATCAAAACTTGAAACGAAAATATTGTAAATAATATTATATCATGTAATATCTAGTTAGACCATAAAGCATGAGAAATCAAAGAAAAAAACGGGTTTAACCCGTTTTAAGATTATTGCTTGCGATAACACTGACGTTTTTCGGATCATCAACTTCTATCACCTTATTTTTGATTATATACTCGGTCATCAGTTCAGCGATATCTGTATCGAGCTCCTTAACGACTTTTAAGCCGCGATACATGGTGAACTCTCCCCCTCCGGAAGCCCGGTAATTATTGAGGGCAAGAGTGAAACGATCACGATCTGCGATTTTGTGACCTTGATATGTCAAGCTGACGATTCTTTCTCCAGAAGGCTTTGCAACATCAATAGTGTATTCGATTCCATCGAACATATCGTAGTTGTAGTGTTCCTTTTTCGGATAAGAGAATTTGGGGTTCGAAACGATCTTTCCATCCTTCCAATCAAAGTACTCCGCGTTTTTTTCAAGGGCCATTTTGAGACGTTTACCATCAATTTCAACAACGACGATCGTGTTGGGATAGACATAAGTGCTCAAAACATCTCTAATTGTTATCAGCTTTTTGAAGCCCGTTACGGAATTGCCTAAAGAAGCGGCGCTGATCATTGCCTTTGTCTTTTCAAGTTGGACCTGATTGATCAGCGAAACTATCTTGTGTTTGTGTAGCCTAGCTTGGAATTGATCGGTGATCACAAGGTCGTCGTCTTTACTGACGCCAATCGGTTCATCAAGATATGCCTGAGTTGCATCTTCAATTATTGAAAGCATTTTTGTGAGCGTCGGATCAGGTTCTTCAGCACCTTTGGTTATAAACTCAACACTTGCATTTTTAACAATCCAATTGTCTTCTTTCTTTTCAAAATAGCACTCGACAAGACCAAATCCTTTACCACTATGTTCAGGCTGGATTACAAGTGTAGCTTCTACCTTCTTTGCAATCTGACGATGTTGGTGTGATGTTAAAAGGACATCGATACCCTTGATTTCCTTCAGCATTCTTGATCCTTGATTTTCACCAGTATCCTCGACATAAGGTTCAAAAGTGTCAAGATCACGTTCAAAACCGCCGTGATACGCCATAACAATTAAATCAGGTCGATGGCGCTCTTTTATTTCATTGACATATGACTGAGCTTTACCAAACGCATCAGGAAAATCGAGATCGAGGATGTGGTCTTTTTGTTCCCACATCGGAATGTAATGAGTGGTTATGCCAACGATGGCTATCTTAGGTCCTTCTGGATACTGAATCAAGTCATAAGGAATCCCAAAGGCGAGTTTGTTGTTACGATAGATGTTTCCGCATAATGTTTTTGCATGCAACTGGCTAATGAAATCGCTGAGGTAGTCTTGACCGTAGTTAAAATCATGGTTCCCCGGAACAAAGTAATCGTATCCCAGATAATTCATTGCAATCGCTGCTGGATTTGGATGCAAATTACGATGACGTTCGTGAAAACTCATTAAAGGGCTTCCTTGCAAAACATCGCCAAGATCGATCAAAATCGTGTTCTTCTCTTTCAAATCCTGTATTTTCTTGGAAATAACCGCCAACCCGTGATCGGATGGCTTACCAGTCGCATAGTCAACTGCCAAAAGCTGACCATGAAGGTCAGCGGTAACGAGAATGCGAAAACGAAAATCATTATCTACCATTTGATCGCTCCGGATACAAAACTGGCGATGGATAAGCCCAACGCCAGTAAAATGTTATTTAAGATATACAAGCAACTGGTTGTCAACGACTCTTGGCAGGAAAGAAAGCATGATAAAAAGTTGGACAAACTCGGTATCGTGATGCTGATAGCCAATTGTGTAGTCTTGACCGATGGTCAACTCGAGATCGGCGTGATCATTTGGCAATAACAATCCGCCTTCAAGATTATTGGCGAGAATGACTTTGCCGCCAATCACCGATTCGACGATCTCCTTAAGAATCTTGGCGCCATGAATCTTGTTCAAAGATTGCATCAACTTCGGCGAAGCGAGTAGGCTAAATGGCTTTTTGGCAAATTTGCTTTCTAGGTGAAGGACTGCCTGTACAACGCTTTCCAGAATCATCTGGGAGTCACTGCCAAGTTCAATCGTCTTGCCGCATGACGCCACCAAGCCTGGAACTTTGGCTTGTTTGTTGCCATAATAGATTGTCTTTTCTTCAAACTTGGCAAGTTTAAGGGCAGCTTCTTCAAGAGGTTCCAAATCAGCGTCTTTGGAACCACGAAGAATGTTATCCAGTTCCCAACGGGAAAGTTTAAAGTTAACACGTGATTCAAGCAAACTGATATTCTCATATACGCCGCTATTAACTTCGTCACTTTCATCCTTGATTAGGTTGAGCCTCCCCGTGGAAACCGCAGTATAGTCAATTCCGAGAGGGCCGACAACGTGCAGGGCTCTGCGTGCGGACAAAACAGATTTAATAACCGCTTCAGCTCTTTCAGATATTTCGCCCCAAGCTTCGCTAGCGATTGGAGCTAAGTTTTGTTTGTATAGGTCCATAATCATTTCCTCCTTACTTCAAACTGCCGATTTTAAGCGGCTCAGTTGAAGTTTCTCCATCTTCTTCGCCATGATGACCGGCGATTGGTCCTTCTTTAAAAAGATTGTCTCTAAGTTCCTTGTCAAGAACCGGCAAATGACGACGCAAGTATTCGAGCGCCATCGCGGCATGTTCGAGCTCCTCGTCGCGATTGTGGGCAAGTATTTCTTTTAGTTCTGCATCGCTGGTGGCATCAACTCGTTGATTGTACCAATCAACAGCTTCAAACTCCTCAATCAAACTGCGAATTGCCCTGGTGACATTCTTTGTTTCTTCACTCAAAAGCTCTAATGGTTCGTGGTATTGATTCATAATTTCCTCCTGATAACTTATTTTTCTCTACTTTATATTATAGCATATAAATACGCCAATCACAAATGAAGTGCGCCCAAATTCATTGTTTGACTTTTGAAAAGAGCCAATCAAAAAAAGTGGTTCCATCACTATTTCGATAATCATTCAAAGGCTCAAGCCATGCCCAATGGCCATCATAAATGTATGGCGACCCGTCGCTTTCAAAGTATATGTTATGCTTGTCCCTAACTTGATCAACCACTGTCAGAAGCGACTGTTCCGAACCCGCTTCAATCAAGCGCTGGTGGGTCTTTCGACTGCAAAGATCAAGAGGAACAACCGCGTCAGCCTCGCAGGCAAAGAACCAAGTTGGCACTTTCTTGAGGTTGTTGATGTCGTTTTCGTCAAGCCAGCTGTCTAGACATGCTTCGGAAGCCGGAAAGGCCGCCGCAAATAATTCAGGATATTCCGCCAGCAGTTTGATGGTCATAAAGCCGCCATTCGAACAACCGCCAAGATATACTCTAGAGCAGTCGATTTCTGGATTATCAGACAGAACACTGACGATAAGTTCTTTTAAGGCATTCGTGTAAATCGATCTCCCTGTCACGGTGTACAACCCATTGCCATCATCCATCCACATCGTTTTTGCCTGAGGGACCAATAGATAAAAGCCGCCAAAACGAGTTTGAACATTTGTATTCGTCAAGTAGCTTATCGGATTTCCAAGGATTGGTATTCGGGGATCATCGCCGCCTTCTTTGGCACCATGTAACCAGATGACAAGCGGCAATTTCATAGAGGAGCTTTTTGGTGTGAAAAGGCCAAACGGAAGCGATAACCGGCTATCATAATCAAACTTCAAATAGTGGAATCCTTTTAAAGGAGGAACATCAATGATCGTTTCCATGATCTCAAGCGTATCCTGATAAACAAAATCGCCAAGAGCGAAGGGCTTGTTGATATAAACAAGCATATCGATCTTCTCGGCGAATCGGTCATGGTGGGTTATGTGATCATAGATAAACGGTGATAGATGAAATTTTTCGGGATGACACATTAACTTCAAAAATATATTATTGTCACTGGCAGTAATTGATTCTATTTCGACAAAATACGGCGTATTTCTTTTCTTAATAATTAGTGTGAATGTGTCTTGTGTGAGTTCGATGTCAAGGATAGGCATTGGAAAAGACAAAACGATTTCCGCAATCGCTGGACCAAAATCATAGGCATCTACTAGCAAACGGCATTGAGAAATGACACCCTTCATCACTGCACCTCAGATGAGTATCTCATTTTGTTAGACAATATTATATATACATTCACTGGCGTTTTGCAATAAAGAGACAAAAAAAAGGTGCCCGCGGCACCCTTTATTCGGCAAAATTGATTTCTATGTTGCCGTTTGAAGTCTTTAAATCGATCATTTGCTCTATTGATGTGTTGAAGGCGTTCTGGGTCGTTCTGTCGCCATTCAAGG
>JAQVPE010000078.1 GCA_028702245.1 Candidatus Izemoplasmatales bacterium | reverse complement strand
AAAAGCTTGATAATCAATCAACTAGGTAGATCGACATAACCCGCAAAATCATCCTCATTGACCGAAATAACATAGTACTCCACATTTCTGAATGAGATTATCAGCGATGGCAACAAGACGTTTCTTGTGGTATCCCATTCGAATTTAAGATTAATGCTGTCATAGACGACATCAATTATCGACTGGATAACCTCTTGGTATTTTTGGGTTCCATATATGGAAAGCAGATGGTTCTTAAACAAGATTGCATTCTCTAAAATGATGTCTTTTCTAACTGTGTAAGTCATTTCCTTGACATCAAAGTCACCAAAGAAACTGATGGTTACGATGTCCTCATCGCCTATTTTGATTATTTCATCAACAATGTCATACAAATCAGTGAAAGAAATAAGATCTTCGGTTTTGTCAAGGCGCTGATGGATGGCAATAATTACAGACTCAATATCAGTATCTACCAAAATGGTCAGTTCCGAGTATGTGGATTGCTCCGGATCAAACTCATACAGCTTTGTATTTTCGACGTTATAGCAGTACATATGGCTGATGCTTATGGCCTCGTCATAAAGATCTGATTCCGTTTCTGAATACTGAGAAAAAGAGCGTTCCTCCATCACATTGATGTAGTACTTAGAACCATCAATCTTATACTGATAATATGTTTCATTGCCATCTGACAATAACAAGCCATAAGTTATTGATCCATTCGCATACTCATTTGTCAGATTGGCAAGCTGAAACTGATCGACAAATTCCGCTGCTTGTCTCTTAAGGCTAACTGAACAAGAAGCAAGCGCAAGCCCTAAGATAACAAGAGTGAAAACCATCAAGAGTCTTCTCATTCAAATACCAATCCTCACTTTTTTACTGGATCTCCATAAGGAATCCAAAACTTATACCGCTAAAGACAGTTGAGCTTCCAAAATTGACGAAAGCAAAATAAGGTAACAGTAATCAAATCAAATTGTTTAACATTTTTATCATCAATAAATCTAAACTCTTATCCATAACGAAATATAGTTATTTAATTGTAGTTGTAGGCAATTGCCAATCTTCTATCAAGCACATGATATCGTAGTTAAATCGAAAACAACAGAGCATATCTGTCTTGTTTTCAAACAAGCACATTTAAAGAGACCACTCATTTGATGAAACCCGAGCGGCCTTTTACAACTGAAGAAATCATGAAACACAAGCCCATTAAACAATTTCTTGGGTTTCGAACAACTTGTTGATGTTCATAACCGGCAATGTATACGGAGGAAGGTTAGCGTTGATGGTTGTATTCGCAAGAAGAGCCCTCAAAAACGGAAAAATGATGGCCGTAGTGTTGTTGCACACATAGAACTTGTTCTCTGGTTTCTCCCAATCACTCATCTTAAAAACGGCACCAATGACACATTCGGCAAAAAAAGGGATTTCATCCTTTTGAAGGTCAGACGCGATTCTTACAGATAGGGTTAGTTTAAAAGAATCATCGCTTTTCTTTTCAATACGACGATCGAACTTTGGAGTAATTTGGATCTTTCGAGGTTTACCGAAATCATAACGGCAATTGAGGTCAAAATGGCTCTTTTCAACAATGTAGTTGATCAGCTTGAGATTGCTAGTTGCATCCATTAACAGCCAATCCTCCCTTACTATCCATTTCAAACAATAATGATGTCGTTATTTTGGGGTTATACTCAAAAGTAGTTTGTTCTTCTTTGCTGATTTTGGCTTCAACTCGTTTGTTATCCGAATCTGACATATCTTTTCTTATCCGTCTCCACAACAAAAAGAAGTTTTCCTCTGAAAACATCAATCTTAAAATATTATCATGGGCATCATCTTGGATAGATCCGTTCTCGTATCTCGTAATTGTTTTTTCACCAAACCCAAGAAGACGCGCAAAAGCTGACTGCGACAACCCATACATTTCTCTTAAATACTTGATTTGCTTGGAAGTCAACAACCCCTTTTTTTCTTTGTAACCATCAAAAACAAGAATATCATTCTGGATTTCAAGTTCTCTGTTAAAAACTTCTGATCCACACACATTGCATACGGAAACATTGATAGATGCATCGACCTGGATTCCTCTTACATCAAATGTCTGGTTTATCGCCTTAACTTGATACTCCTCAACTCTACCACACTTTTCACAATACAGTTTCATCTTTATCCCTCTTTCGAATGATTCTGTTAGTCATCATATTCCAGTTTCTCTATACAGCAATATTATCAATGTGACAAGACAGAGCTTTGCATACTGAGCCATCCAGTTCGTACTCAACTTCTCTGACTTTAACGTACAGGATATCATGGTAATAGTGAACCTTGAATATCCATAGCATCCCCGGATAGAGTGGATTGGTATCAGCGACAGGACCTGTGACGAAATCTCTCCCACGTAGATTTCGCACTATATTCTCTTGATCTACAACTGACATTCCGAGTCTAATTCTTGTCAGTCTATTCTTCTTTGTGTCTTCAATGTGAATTCGATCACATTTAGCAATGCTATCCAAAAGGTCGGTCAGAGTAGTGGCCACGGTTGCCCCTTTCGGTATCACATGATACCATTATATTCTATTTGAAACTGATATGCAACACGCATTTGTGTATTTTCATCAAAAAAACATATCACTTACAATCACATATTTTGATGAACGAAAAGCATCAACAATCCTTATCCAAGAGTTATTCTTACATCATCAATGATACGTGTATTGGTTTCAGGTTTCTCTAACTTTCTTATAAATGCAGTTTGATCAGTTAAATTCCAATAACGATATTTGGCGTTAAGTGTCCAGATATTAGTCTACCAGAAACAAAACAGTCGCCATTTGAAAAGATGTGATATGCATTTGGAAAGCAACTAAAGTAAGGATTGCTTGTATTGATATCCCTAGACGAATTCGAGCAGGAAACAAACGTAGATTTAGATGGAATACTCAATGAGAAGTGCGTATGTGAACCATGATGAGGTGTCTTTACAACTGAATAGTTGTTATTATATACAGGTCTCAATCCCTTCACAGTTGATTTCTCAACATCAGATAGATAAAGACCCTTTGCGTCATGTATGACTATTGCTAACTTATTGTGAAAATCACTCATTATTTTTGATATCCGGTATTGCTCTGTAGGTTCAGTCTCATTATCTCTTAAAAGATCGATATCATTGAGAATTTCAGACATGTCTTTCCCAATCTTTTCGAATCGCTTTTTCAATATAGGTTCGTCTTTATTAAAAATATTGTTCATTCTCGAAGCAACTTCGATGTATGACTCAATATGTCTATTCAATTCGTTTGTGTTTATCAGATCTTCATTATCTTCAAGATATTCCGTGATTTCATTTTTTGTATGAGATATCATTTCCGGCAAATTTAAGCAGTTGATATTTGGCCAAAGAACTTTGTATCCTCTGTGAATGGGAATAACACTCCCTTGGTTAACATATCGAATAATTCCATTCGTTTTTAAGTTAACTGCACAAACGTACAAATAATTAAGAATAAAATGCAAATTGTTTTTCAACAGAGTCTTTGGATTGGCTAGATAATATAACTTTAAAAAACTTACGAGAATAGGAGTCATGCTTATAGAGAAAATGCACTCGAGATATTTGCTTAGATATATTGTGTCAAATTTGTACTTGTCAATATAATAAAGTCCACCATAATGATCTTTGTGAAAATGCGTAATTAGCAAATTGTTTATTTGCACGATATCAAGATCCTTGTTAACGATGTTAATCTGATGTGTATTTTTTTCTGCAATTCCACAATCAATCATTAGTCGTTCGTTTCTATTATCACGTCTCTCAGAATTCGATTCATCATCCCAAATCAATATGCAGTCAGCTCTACCAATATCATAGATTTTCAGCTTTGCCATATTATCCTCCTTTAGAATTTAAGCAAAAAGCACATTATTGAAACATATACTAATAAAATATTTAAAAACAGAGAAAATAAATGATAAATATACAGTTTACCGTTATTATATCTCTTTAACCAACATTGAAAAAGCGCACATATGTCGTATTTTTTATAGAGTTCCAAGAAAAAAGAGGACTATTGTCCTCTAATCAACAATTTCCAGATAGATGTACTTATGAACCGGCGGCATCGAATTATAAACTCTGTTGATATCCAAATAACCCCTTGTCCAGGTCATTCTTGAACAAGGGGCAATTATAGCTCGCACTTGCAGAAAGCCGTTTGGGCTTTGAACTACTTCACATAACAGAAGAGTCTTATGAACTCAGTCGACTGACAAAACACTATAACCGCTTCCATCAAATACGATCCCAACGACCTTAGTTACGTCAACTCCATCCAGCAACTCTTCGACAGCATCCACATAGTTGATTCCTTCTAGAGGAATGTATCCACCAGTTGTGGTTTTATCTGCGTATCTTCCCGATATCAAACTGGAAACTCCATCTTGATTTTTCAAGATCACCTCTGCTATCAGGTCATTCTGAAAATAAAGCAAATGTAGTATATAACGATTTTCCTGCCCATTCTCGTCTAGAAGAGGAATAGCAATAACTGTCTGGTAATCATTGAGGTTGTCCTCGATTGTTTCACCCATAGTGAACCTGTCCTGATGCCAGTACTTTCTAATCCATCCCCATTCATAAAACACTGTTGTTTTCCAAGGAAAAACAGGAATACTCTCGATGATATCTGTTATATCAATCCAGTATTCATTGAAGGCGTTTCTACCTTCTTGAATTGTGGAAAACGCATCTACAAGCCTAAAAGCATAAAACTCATTAAAGAAGTACTTGATACTGTCTTCTCCTTCAGGAATGCCGATTGGATAATCAGTAGTATATCCAATCGCATTAAAGACAACTCCCAATAATTGAAAGTCGGGATCCGCTTCTAAAGAACGTGCTATATGCTCAAAGCAAGAACTGTCGCGAAACGGGTTGTAGTTCTTGCCACGAAGAATCTTGAACTCGTCGATCTGTATTTCGCCATCATTCTCTGAGATATTTATGGTTTTTGTACCTAGTAAAACACCATCCATTCTAAACAGACATACTGCTAGTGATGTGTCCTCCAAATACGTACCGTATACGGGGATAATCTCAATGTCGTCTGAGTTGCTATGAAGCTCCTTGTATTCAACTGAGGATAGCGTGCTATTAGCATACGAATTAAGATGATCAATGATACTCAAATCCACCGGAGCGTCTACATAGTAATCTTCGATCATGCCGTTATTTTCTCTAGCGTCACCATCAAACGAGGAGTATATTGTGATTGGTTGGGTCGTATCTATTTGCGTTGTCATGATATCGGTTGTGGACATGTCTTCAGTGCAAGATATCAATGATATATGTAAAATAACTATAA